>JASJCY010000008.1 GCA_030065825.1 Nostocaceae cyanobacterium
TGTTAGTCAGTCGGGTGGGTCAACGACCATGAATATCTTCCCATATATTCGTTATGAGTTCAAGTCTCTGCCCTTGCTCTCATCCCCCGGTTCCGAAGACTTCACCGGGGGACTTCCCGCAAGGAGTGTTAAATATAATCAAAATTTATCTTTCAACTAATTGAGTTTTGTAATTCAAATACTCACTCATTTTTTGTCGAATTTTTCTCCAAAATTTTTTTTATATTATTCACGTAATTACGTTGTTTGATGCTATAGTGTAAAAAAGTGATTTTCGGGAATCCCTGACCTTTGCTTACCCAAAACAGCTAAAAGCCTATTTATCTCGTACCAGCTAGGCTAAAAGTCAAGTTTTAATAACATCAAGAAAGACCAATTTTTATACCCCCAATTCACTCCATAAATACCTGCACTTGACAAAATACAGTTAATGTGATATAGGCAGTGGAGTTACAATCTCTCGGTGTAGTGTAAGCATACAGCCTGTTAGTTAGTGATAAATACTTGTTCCAAACTCATAACTTTGCGTCTCCTGGGTGCAAGGATTGCGCCTCTTGGAGGCAAGGATTGCGCCTCTTGGGCGCAAGGATTGCGCCTCTTGGAGGCAAGGATTGCGCCTCTTGGAGGCAAGGATTGCGCCTCTTGGAGGCAAGGATTGCGCCTCTTGGAGGCAAGGATTGCGCCTCTTGGGCGCAAGCATTGCGCCCCTACTGGTGATTGATAACTATAGCGGTTTTGAGTTGAGTAGAATACAGAATGAGTGGGATGCACAGCAGCGCGTTGCGGTGAGTCCACGCTTGTGTGTCGGTTTCTTTCCCGCCAAAGTGGCGTAGCTGCAAGTACCCAAACTTACGAGAAGCCTCTCTACGGTCGTCTATCCCCCGTTGTAGCGACTGCGGAGCATCCCTGCCTGTCCGAATTCTACCCTACGGGTTGTCCTATGGAGTAGGGCTACAACTGAAATTCGCTATATTTTCCAGCTTAGGCACAAATAAGCAAAATTGCCCTAGAAATAGATAGGATCGGAATTATCGGAATCCATGTTTGAAATACTTACTGGGGAGAGTACTGTTTATGAATTTAGTTGGACTCCAGAACCTTCTGGATAATGTTTCTTTTGCTGTTTTATTCCTAACGATGTTGGTTTATTGGGGTGGGGCAGCTTTCCCGAATCTGCCTTATTTACCAGCTTTAGGCACCGCAGGAATGGCGATCGCTAATCTCTGTATTGCTACCTTGTTGGGTGCGCGGTGGTTAGATGCGGGCTATTTTCCGTTAAGTAATTTGTACGAATCTCTGTTTTTCTTAACTTGGGGAATCACTACCGTACATCTAATTGCGGAAAATAGTAGCCGTAGTCGCTTGGTAGGGGTTGTTACAGCCCCTGTAGCTATGGGAATTACTGCCTTTGCTGCCTTGACTTTACCATCACAAATGCAAGCAGCAGAACCCCTTGTACCAGCGCTGAAATCGAATTGGCTGATGATGCATGTGAGTGTGATGATGTTGAGTTATGCTGCTTTGATGGTGGGTTCGTTAGTGGCGATCGCTTTTTTGGTGGTGACTCGGGGACAAGATATCCAACTCCAGGGTAGTTCTGTAGGTACTGGTGGCTATCGTAGTAATGGTTATCGCTTGCGTAAAGCTGGTGAGTTGGTTTCTCAGCCTGAAGTTAGGGATGGTGAGAATAATGGCTTTGTTCGTCACGGTAGCAGTAATGGTAAAACTGCGGTGTTGGATTTAGTTACAGCCCCCCAAACACAAACTATTACGGAAGCTGAAACTCTATCACCCCAACGCCTTAGTCTTGCTGATACTCTGGATAATATTAGTTACCGGATTATTGGACTGGGATTTCCTCTGCTAACGATTGGGATTATTGCTGGTGCGGTTTGGGCAAATGAAGCTTGGGGTTCTTATTGGAGTTGGGACCCGAAGGAAACTTGGGCATTAATTACCTGGTTGGTGTTTGCGGCTTATCTCCATGCCCGAATTACTCGTGGTTGGCAAGGTAGACGTCCAGCAATTTTGGCTGCTAGTGGCTTTGTTGTTGTCTGGATTTGCTATCTGGGGGTAAATTTGCTGGGCAAGGGTTTACACTCATACGGCTGGTTCTTTTAGTAGGGATGGGGTAACCCCATCCCTATAGAAAAATTTAGTTAAATTTACTCAAAATCATTAGCGCTATAGTTTTTTGGGGGTAAAACCACAACTATAGCGAAGCGTGTTTTTTGTCGGTAAAACCATAACTATAGCGCTAGAGGTTTTTTGGGGGTGAAACCGGAACTATAGCGAAGCGTGTTTTTGGGGGGGTAAAACCGAAACTATAGCGCTAAGTAAGTCGGTGGTAATATAGCGGTTTTCAGTTGAGTTCAATACACTCAAAACCTCACCCCGTCCTTCGGACACCCCTCTCCTTACTAAGGAGAGGGGAAGGGGGTGAGGTTCATCTGTATTCTATCCAAGTGAAAAGTGCTATATTTCAAGCTATGCTAAGAAATTTAAATGTAGGGTGTAACACCTGGTTGACTGACAAAAGTCTTGGAAGTGTTGAAATTTCGTAGCCCCTCCACCCAACGCAATCGGTTGCGGTTGTTGGGTTACTCTGCTCAAAGCCGCTGTTGCGTCTACATGCTACCCCTCCGGGGAAGCAAGCTACAACCGAACCTACATCAAAAAGATTTGTCAGTCAATCAGGGTGTAACACACCCTACATCTATAGCGAAGTGTGTTTTTTGGGGGAGTAAAACATCCAAAATTTTTGTACTTAATCGAGAAGAAACCCGGTTTCTAACATCACCTGGACAGCCCTAAAGTACCTAGTAAAAATGCCCACTTATCAGCGGCTTCTTCAATAATCTTCGCAGTGGGTTTACCTGCACCATGTCCGGCTTTGGTTTCAATTCTAATTAACACTGGTTGATCACCATTATGTGCGGCTTGCAAAGCAGCAGCGAATTTAAAACTGTGTGCGGGAACAACGCGATCGTCATGATCTGCGGTGGTAATCATTGTGGCTGGATAAGCTGTACTTGGTTTGAGGTTGTGTAATGGTGAATAAGCATAAAGGGCTTTAAATTCCTGTGGGTTTTCTGGGGAACCGTATTCGGAAGTCCAAGCCCAACCAATGGTAAATTTATGGAAGCGTAGCATATCCATTACTCCCACTGCTGGTAAGACTGCACCAAATAAATCTGGACGCTGAGTCATGCAAGCACCAACTAATAAACCACCGTTACTTCCACCCCCAATTGCTAATTTTTGTGGTTTGGTGTAGTTATTAGCAATTAACCACTCCGCAGCAGCGATAAAGTCATCAAATACGTTCTGTTTTTTCAATTTCATTCCGGCTTGATGCCATTCTTCTCCGTATTCTCCACCACCGCGTAAGTTGGGAACTGCATAAACACCTCCCATTTCCATCCACACTAATAAACTTACGGAGAAACTTGGTGTAAGGGAGACATTAAAACCGCCATAACCATAAAGGTAAGTGGGGTTATTTCCATCTAATTTGATACCCTTTTTATGGGTAATAAACATGGGGACTTTGGTGCCATCTTTACTTGTATAAAAGACTTGCTTGATTTCGTAATCTGCAGGGTTAAAATCTACCTTTGGCTGGCGGAAAAGTTGACTTTTTCCAGTTACCATGTCATAGCGATAGATAGTTCCTGGGGTGGTGAAGCTAGTAAAATTATAAAAAGTTTCTGTATCAATTCGCTTACCTCTAAAGCCACCAACGGAACCAATCCCTGGTAATTCGACTTCCCTAATAAATGCACCTTTGAGGTCGAAAATTTTAATTTGACTGCGGGCATCTTTGAGATAATCAGCAAGAAACTGGTTATTGATTACATTTACACTTTCTAGAGTTTCCGTTGCTTGGGGGATGATTTCTTGCCAATTTTCTGGGGTTGGTTTTTGGATATCAATAGCAATTAATCGTCCCCGTGGTGCATTTAAATCAGTGCGGAAATAGAAAACAGTATCATCATTGTCAATGAAGCTATAATTAGCCTCAAATTTGTTAATTAATTCTACAACCTTTGCATCTGGATTGGTTAAATCTTTATAGAAAACCAAATTTTTGGAGTCGGTTCCCAACCATACAGAAATAATTAAATAGCGTCCATCTTCTGTAACTGTGCCACTAAATCCCCATTCTTTTTTATCAGGACGATGATAAATTAAAATATCTTCAGATTGGGATGTACCCAGTTGGTGATAGTAAAGCTTTTGATAATAGTTAACATCCTCTAATTTGGTCTTTTGATTTGGTTGATCGTAGCGACTATAGAAAAAGCCTTTACCATCATTTGTCCAGGATGCACCAGAAAATTTAATCCATTTGAGATGGTCTTTTAAATCTTTCCCTGTTTCCACATCTCGCACTTTCCATTCTTGCCAGTCAGAACCGGAGGTAGAAAGACCATATGCTAATAGTTTACCATCATCGCTTACAGATAATCCTGAAAGGGCAATGGTGCCATCTTCTGAAAGCTTGTTGGGATCGATTAATACTCTGGGTTTAGCATCGAGGGTTTTGAGGGTGTAGAGGACACTTTGATTTTGTAGTCCGTCATTTTTAAAATAGAAATAGTTTTCCCCTTCTTTAAAAGGAGTACCATATTTTTCATAATCCCATAGCTTGGTGAGGCGTTGCTTAATTGTATCCCTAATGGGTATTTTTTGCAGGTAGCCAAAAGTGACTTGATTTTGCGCTTCTACCCAGTCTTTCGTTTCTTCGGAATCGGGATCTTCTAACCAACGGTAGGGATCTGCAACTTGAACACCGTGGTAATTATCTACTTGATTGCTTTTACGGCTGGTTGGGTAAGTTAAACGATTATCAGCAGACATAATTTTTGATAGTAATGTTTTCTGTACATGGTACTTTGGTAAGGATAAGTTATCCCCATATTTGCTTTTTCTGTTTTGGGAGTTGTCAACGGTGTTTGCTAATTTCTGAATTTTGACGTTTGAATGCAACTGAGGATTATTTTTACTGATTCCAATTACAGCAAGCTGTAAACATTTACAAAGAAAAACTGTTGCTAAAAATATGATAAAAAAATAACGGTAACGAGAAAATATTTTCATTATATTTTTTGCCAAAGTCGATATGCTAGCAATTAACATCAATAAATTATTCTTTTTCCCAGAATAAGTCATTATCTAGATGACTACAATCTCTTTTGATCGATTCCAGGTGTATATTGGAGAAAAGAATTATGGTGATTTTCAGTCTTTGTAGAATATTGACACTCACCTCACCCCCCTTCCCCTCTCCTTTTCCCCCTCTCCTTTTCCCCCTCTCCTTTTCCCCCTCTCCCATTGGGAGAGGGGTTAGAGGTGAGGGTGGGGTGAGGTAAAATTTGTTTGTCTCACTCAATCCAAAACCGCTATATACCATCAAGACAGGGTATAACTAAGATTGTAGCTTTAATTGATTGATCTATCTATAATAATTCTATTTTATTCTTAAACAAAACCCTGTACACTTTATATTTATTCTTCCTTATTTCCTATTCCCTATTCCCTATTCCCTATTCCCTATTCCCTATTCCCTGTTTCCTATTCCCTATTCCCTTTTCCCTATCTCTACGACTAATTCACAAATAAAGTCGGATTGCTATATGTCAACTCAACTAGATACCAATTTTACCAGAGGAATTTTTGAACCCTTCCAGCAAGGGAAAGATTTTGTTAATGGAAGCATTAGTTCTGTAACTAATTTTGTACAGCAAATAGGAGATTCTTGGAAGGAAACTGCAACACAAGCAACTGATAAAGTAATCGATGGGGTGAATACAACTTTAGAACAAACATTAGAAGCTGCTGGAGGAATTCAAAGTACAACTTCAACCATGATTGAAACAGCAATTTCTGATTCTATGAATGATTGGTTAACTCAACATCCTGGTCTTTTACGATTATTACAAATTTGTGGCTGGGCTGTTAATCATCCAATTATTAGTTTAATAATCATTGTTTTTGTTATTTCTATATTATGGAGCATAATTAAAAATATCAGCCGTTTAATTGAAGCCGCTAGCTGGTCAATATTGCAAACTCCTTTGAAATTAATTTTAGCTATTTTTAAATTAGGTTTTACATCATCTATCAAAGTTTTCAATGTAGCTATTAAAAAACTCAAAACACCCAAAAAAAATCAGTTATTACTAGCTTTACCACCAGCAAATTATCAAATGGTTTCTATATCGAAGCAAAAAAGATTAGCTGATATTTCTGCAAGATTAGAAGCCCTACAACAGGAACAGCAAAAACTAATACAAGAAGCTGCTACTATTTTAGAATCAGAAGATTCTCATACAGAAGTATCATCAGATATTAAAATAACATAAGTGATTCCCTAAATTTTGATATGACATATCCACCTGCACCTTGGAAACTTCAAGGTTATGCGATTCAGACTTTACATTTAATTGATATACAGCGGGTAACTGCTTTTGTTCCCTCCGAATTAGAGATTGTTTCCCTTTTTCCAGGCAAAACTCTAGGGGGTATTTATCTATCTACCTATGTAACTGGTTCCTTATTAGAATACAATGAATTAATTGTGGTTCCGGCTTTTGTACGCTATCAAAACCAGACTGGAGCATGGATTTCTCACATTTATGTTGATAATGAATATTCTGTTGCTGGAGGTAGGGAAATTTGGAGATTGCCCAAAGAAATGGCTGAATTTAAATGGGATAATAATCAAGTCAGTGTTAGGCAAAATCAACATCAATTATGCCAACTGTATTATAAAAAAGGGCTGTTGAGCTTCTCTACATGGTGGCGACAAGCATTTATTGGTAATACTTTTGGCGGTTTGGGTTCTGAATTACTATTTTTTCAAGGTCATTTCAAGTCTCAGATTGGATTATTACAAGCTAATTTAGAAATTCCCCAAGAAAGTCCTTTTGTTTCTTTAAGTTTAGGTCAACCTTGGTTAACTCTGAATTTGCAAAATTTAGAATTATTGGCTGATATACCACAATTACTTGGCAATCAAGTCATTAATTTGAGTTAAAGTTGATTGTTGTTAATATGTTGATTATCAACGCAGAAAATCAAATCAAAATAAAACATATAATCAATCTCCACAAAGGTGATTCGTTGCTATAAATTCTATTTATGTGGGTCTTTTGGGGGCAATGATTCGTTGCTATAAATTCCATTTATGTGGGTCTTTTGGACGTAAGGATTCGCCACAAAAAAATCGATTTATGTGGGTCTTTTGGGGGCAATGATTCGTTGCTATAAATTCCATTTATGTGGGTCTTTTGGGCGTAAGGATTCGCCACAAAAAAATCCATTTTCGTGGGTCTTTTGGGGGCAATGATTCGTTGCTATAAATTCCATTTATGTGGGTCTTTTGGGCGTAAGGATTCGCCACAAAAAAATCCATTTTTGTGGGTCTTTTGGACGCAATGATTCGGCGCAAAAAATTCCATTTATGTCGGTCTTTTGGGCGCAAGCATTGCGCCCCTACTATTCAAATAATTAAAAATTAAAAATTGGTAATTCCTAACTCTTAACTCTTGTTCAAGACCGTTTTCTATCTAAAAACTTGCTCAATAGGGCAGCAATACCTACAGCTTTTCCTATTGATGGAGGATTAGCGGTGTTTTTAGATTTAATTTCAAGCATAGGAGCGTATTTTAATGCTAAACGGTTTTGAGGGTTAAGTTTTAATGCTTGGCGTATATAAACCCTTGCCATTCCGTAAAATTTTTGCTTGAAATGTATCAATCCCAAAAGAGCATGATAATCACTTTGATATGGCTCTAATTTAATCGCATCCCGTAGTTCTAATACAGCCAGTTTCCAGTTAGCTTGTTTGGCATATTGTACACCCCTCTGATAGTGACGTTGAGCGTAGTTTGTGACAACTGGTTTGGTATATGTTGCTTGATCAAATGTAGATGGTTCTGGTGTTTCCTCAAAACTGGGGATGTTCTGTGTAGCCTCTTCTTGCTTAGTATAACCTTGTGCTGGATGTAAGTATAAATAAACTAAATTCAGTTCGCTTAACTGTTGGGTTACCTGATAACCTCCTTCCAAGGATTGATATTGAGCTGAAGCCAAAGAAGCGATAGCCTGTTCGTAAAATAATTCGGCTTCTAGTGCTGATAGTTTGATCATTTCCTTGGCTAAGTCAGTTTGCAAAGCCTTTGATGGTGATGTTTCTAAGTTGCTGGCTTGCGATCGCAGTGTTGCTATGGTTTGGGCACGAATTTTTGTATGTTTGAGTTGCTGATAAGCTGGGTTTATTAAACGTGTAAATATTGACGTTACTAACTCTTTGTCTACATTGCTACCCTTGCTCTGGCGGTCAGGATGTAGTAGCTTGGCTAAAGAATGGTAACGCTTGAGAATTTCACGTTCAGTAGCAGTCACAGAAATTCCCAATACAGCGTATGGATCGGCAAGCTGTTTCAACCATTCTGATGGCAAGAAGGTCTGTAACATACTGAATATTGTTCCTAAGAAATACGACGGGAGGAAGCCAACAGGTAAAGAGAGGAAAAATCAAATAAGTTGAAATAGTAAATGCCCAAAGGATAGAAGTATCAAGACACTATTACCGGAATATTTATTTTAATCTATGAATGATTCTAATCAGATTGCAAAACTCCATCATCAAAAATTGCAGCTAGGTTTGTTAAAAAAATAAATGCACCTTTTTTTCCTTTACCGCAGCTTTTCATTCATAAATTGTGGATCTATCCTAAATTGATTTTATAGTGAGTTTACTTAATTGTTATGACTTTTTATTCAAATTATACTACATTTTTTCAAGAGTATTTCTCATGGTATTTGCGGATGTTTTATGAAATAAAATATGTATTTTTAGTTGAAATATGAGAAAAATTACGTGTATACACTTAATTATCAGCTTTCACTCACTACAGTTGTTTGAGTAGATAGGAATTGCCAATCTAGTGATTGGATGTCAATAAATCCTAAGTTTAGCCCTAAAATAGATTCATAAGTTAGGTTTGAGGTAGGGTAACAGCAATCCTAAATTGCTCGTTTAAGCTTTGTTGCTAATATGGCTGTCTGTAGGTTTTGTGATTTTGCTCTAAATCGTTAGGAATATGTTAACTAAGCGAAAAAGTCGAAGTATCGCAGCAATATTAGCGTTTGCTGGGACGCTGACAGTTTCTGGATTACATAAATTTTACTTAGGACAGCCACTGTGGGGCATTTTATATGTACTGCTTTCTTGGACACCAATTCCCAAAGTAGCTAGCGCTATTGAGGGGGTTTGGTTCTTAACTCAAGATGAAGAAGTATTTGATCGCAATTTTAATTCAGGTAAATCATTAGTAAAAAACTTACATTTAGCTGAAAATCAAGTAAGTGTTATTGCTGATGCTCTCCGGGATTTAGATGGATTGCGTCAAGATGGATTGATTTCTGAGTATGAATTTGAACAAAAGCGTCGTCAGTTACTAGATCAAATTAGTTGATTTGTCATTGGTCATTGGTCATTTGTCATTGGTTAACCATTCCCGATTCTCCATTGTAAATTTGTACATGAATATTATAAAAAGTTTGTATGCACCAGAATTGGTTATCATTTCGATTTAATCCCAGGTTACAAAGACTGCGTCACAAATTGCTGAATGACCCCTATTATCGACTGCAATCTGGAGAAGAAATTGTGATCGCAGCACAACTTGGTATGCGTATTGATGCTAACCAAGCTACTGTGGATGATTGGCTGCGTTTACCAGGTTTATCAATTCACCAAGCGAGAACTTTAGTGGAACTTTCTCGTTCTGGTGTTAAATTTTACTGTATAGAAGATGTTGCTGCTGCTTTAAGTATATCCACTCAGCGACTAAAACCTTTAGAGGTAATTTTAAATTTTAGTTATTATGACGAAGAAGCTATAGAAACTATTGCGTATAAAGTTAATCCTAACACTGCAACGGTTGAGAGTTTGGCAAAAGTCCCGTTTATTGATGTTTCTTTAGCGTCAGCTGTGGTGGAAAATCGCTTGTCATCGGGGAAATTCCGTAATTTAGTTGATTTCCAGCAGAGGTTGAATTTATCCAGCGATAGGATTGTGCAACTGATGTATTATTTGCGGTTTTAGGAACTTGCAAATCAAAAAATATGCCAATTTTCAATCTACCAATTGTATCATTCATTGTAGGGGCGCGGTTTCCGCGCCCTACAATATGGGATAATTTATGATGCTGTTGGTCAATTAGTGATGGGTTTCACCCCCAACTTTGAGTATCTCTCTCGTTTCCAGGATCCAGCCTGGAAATGCACTCACCAGAGGGATTTGAGGTGGGAACCTCAATCGCTGCATTCCTTGCCAGAGGCAAGGAACGAGAATGCAACGCCGATTTTTTTTGGTGTTCCCTTAGTTTGGTTGGGGTTGAGGAAACTCATATATATCCTTGATGACTTGTACCCAGCCATCAGAGACTGATTCGAGAATGCGATCGCCTTTTTCTTTGCTGGCTGTGGTGGGATCTCCCACAACTCCGCTTTTACTTAAATCCTGTGTTGCCCAGCCAAAGCTTAATTTACCTTCTATACTAAGTAAACTACCTGCTGGTGGTTCTGGTGGATACTCAGCGATTGCTTTGTCCATTTTCACCTGTTCTGGTAATAATGCCAACATAATACTAGTTTCGGCATCTCCGGCATGAATTCCTAGTTGTTTTTCCTGAGTATTTAATAGTTCTTCTGTAATATGGGGCACTTTCCAGGTAAACAAGGGAAACACCAAAAAATCGCTGTATTTAATGTGTAAATCCCGTGCCACAATTTCCATAACTTGGGGTTGTCCGCCGTGGGAGTTCATCAAAACTAATTTTCTAAACCCCGCACGGTAGAGGCTTTCTGCCATTTCCATCAGGGTTGCTAAAAGAGTCTGGGCACTGAGGGTAATGGTGCCAGGAAAGTGCCAATGTTCGTTGGATTTGCCGTAATAAAGGGTTGGCAGCGAGTATGCTGGAATGTTGGTATTTAATTTTTCTAAAGCTTTCCCCAGAACTCCTACACCAATAGCTGCATCCACAATCAGGGGTAAATGGGGACCATGCTGTTCAATTGCCCCTACTGGTTGAATTATGACTACATTTTCCTTATTTGGCATTTCTTGAATCTCAGTCCAGGTGAGGTAGGGGAAAAAGCGTTGTGGGGGAATAAAATTATGCATAAATAATAATTACAAAAATACAAAAAATGCTGGAAAAACAGTTAAAAATGATGCATGGTATTTGAGTGTGACTAATTTTTACTTAAATTAGACTTAAATCATATTTAACCTGGTTCAAAAACAATTACGAAAGGGAAATTTAACATGGAAAACAATCAAAATAACCGTACCTTAGCAGTTGATATTGGTGGTAGTGGTGTTAAGGTGATGGTTTTGGATGCAATAGGAAATCCTATCACTGAAAGGGCACGTCAGGAAACACCAAAACCCGCCAAGCCGCAACCGATAATTAATGCTATTGTATCCTTAGCGGCTACTCAAGGGGAATTTCATCGGGTTTCTGTGGGTTTTCCTGGTGTGGTACACAACGGTGTGACCCAAACTGCTGTGAATTTAGATTCAGATTGGATCGGTTTTGATTTAGCAACGGCATTGTCCAAGAACTTACAAAGACCTGTACGGGTAGCCAATGATGCCGACATCCAGGGTTTGGGAGCAATTGCTGGTAAAGGTGTAGAATTGGTTGTGACTCTGGGAACTGGTTTTGGTTCAGCCTTATTTGTAGACGGTAAATTGGTGCCAAATTTAGAAATGGGACACCATCGCTTTCGTAAAGGTGAGAGTTACGAAGAACAATTAGGACGTGCGGCTTTAGAAAAGGTGGGGGAAAAGAAATGGAATCGACGTTTAGAAAAAGCGATGGCATCTTTGCAATCTTTGTTTAATTATAATTACCTTTATATTGGCGGTGGGGAAGCAAAGAAGGTGAATCTAGATTTACCCCAAAATGTGAAGATTATTCCTAATGTGACTGGCTTGTTGGGTGGAATCGCTTTGTGGCGAGATTAACCCTGTTTTACTACTCTCTTCGCTGGTCTAAGATTACCTATAAAAATTTCTCCCCCTCTTCCCCCTCTTCCCACTCTTCCCCCTCTTCCCCCTCTTCCCCCTCTTCCCCCTCTTCCCCCTCTTCCCCCTCTTCCCCCTTTCACTCAATTCGGTAATCTTCTAGCGGAACAGAAGTAACCATGAAAGCCCTCGACAAAAAACTTCTACGGGACCTCTTACATTGGCGTGGTCAAATTATTGCGATCGCCCTGGTTGTTGCCTGTGGTATTGCTAGTTTTGTGTCGATGTTGAGTGCCTATGAATCCCTACAACTGACTCAGGCTACTTATTACGACCAATATCGCTTTGCCCATGTTTTCGCCCAGTTAAAAAGGGCACCAGATTCCCTCAAATCCCAAATTGAAATGATTCCCGGTGTAGCGCAGGTACAAACGCGGGTGGTGGCAGATGTTAACCTAGATATACCAGGGAGGAGGGAACCCGCAATTGGACGGTTGATATCAATTCCTCAACGACAAATGCCCATCCTGAATGACCTCTATATGCGACGGGGACGTTATATCCAGCCAGACCGACCAGAAGAGGTATTAATCAGTGAAAGCTTTGCCAAGGAAAATAAGTTAGATTTGGGGGATGGCATAGGTGCAGTAATCAATGGACGCTGGCAGAGATTACGAATTGTAGGGATTGTACTGTCCCCAGAGTACGTTTACGCCATCCAAGGTACGGGGGATATTTTCCCTGATAATCAGCGTTTTGGGGTCTTCTGGATGGGACGGGAGGCTTTGGGAGGGGCTTTTAATATGGATGGTGCATTTAATGATGTCACTTTAACCTTAATGCGGGGGGCAATTGCAGAAGATGTAATTTTCCGCTTGGATAAACTTCTAGAAAGGTATGGGGGATTTGGCGCATATGTCCGCCATGACCAACTTTCTAACCGCTTTTTATCAGAAGAAATTGTGGCGTTGCAAGGGACTGCAACCATAGTACCAACCATCTTCCTAGCAATTGCAGCTTTCCTATTAAATATGTTACTTTCCCGTTTAATTAGCACCCAACGGGATCAAATCGCTGTCCTCAAGGCTTTTGGTTATCATAATCTGGCAATTGGTGTGCATTATCTCAAGTTTGTCCTGGCGATTGTGTTTGCAGGTGCAATCCTCGGTACGGCTTTGGGATTGTGGTTTGGCTGGGCAGTTACCGAGAACTACACCCGCTTTTTCTCATTTCCTCTACTGCGTTACGAAGCAGGTATAGGTTTAATAACTGGGGCAATTTTTATCAGTGGGGGTGCGGCTGTTCTCGGTGCATTTACGGCAGTACAGAAGGCAGTTTCTTTACCTCCAGCGGAAGCCATGCGTCCGGAACCTCCCGCCCAATTTCGCCCGACAATGGTGGAACAACTGGGATTACAGCGTTTTTTCTCTCCCGCAGGACGAATGATTCTACGGAATTTGGAACGCAAACCTATACAGGCATCTCTTTCTACCCTGGGAATTGCCATGGCTGTGGCGATTTTGGTCATCGGTCACTATAGTACTGATGCAATGGAATATATGATTGAGGTGCAATTTCGTCAGATTCAACGGGAAGATGTGATGATTGTGTTTAACGAACCCCGTCCTTCCAGGGTGCGGTATGAAGTTGCCCATCTTCCCGGTGTGTTGCAAGCAGAAGTATTCCGTAGTGTACCTGCAAGGTTGCGATTTGAACACCGCACCTATCGCTTGGGGTTAACGGGGGTGGAACCACAAGGGAAATTACGTAGGCTGCTAGATAAAAATTTGCATCCCGTGAATTTACCCCCGAATGGGGTGGTGATGACCAGGAAATTAGGGGAAATTCTGGGGGTGAACCCAGGAGACATACTCACAGTAGAAGTATTAGAAGGAGCAAGACCAGTCCGTAATGTTGCTGTGGTGGGGTTGGTAGATGAATTAATTGGTGTTTCCGCATATATGGATATCCATGCCCTAAATCAGTTGATGCGGGAAGGGGGAACCGTTTCCGGGGCTTACTTGGCTGCTGATTCTCTCTATCTCGACCGTTTATATAAAACATTAAAACGCACACCAGCAGTTGCAGGGGTTTCCGTGCGGGAAATGGCGATCACTCGTTTTCAAGAAACTATCGCTGGTAGTCTCGATATTTTTACTACTGTTTTGGTAATTTTTTCCTGTATTATTGCCTTCGGTGTTATTTACAATGCTGCCCGCATCTCCCTTTCTGAAAGGGGTCGGGAATTGGCAACTTTGCGGGTAATTGGTTTTACTCAGGGAGAGGTAGCATTTATTCTCTTGGGAGAACAAGCAGCATTAACTTTGATGGCGATTCCCTTGGGATTTGTCATTGGTTATGGTTTATGTGCCTTAATGTCTATGGCGTATAATTCGGAACTCTATCGCTTTCCTTTGGTGGTTTCTCGGACAAACTATGCCTTTGCTTTTGTGTTTGTGATGGTTGCAGCGGTGATTTCTGGGTTAATAGTAGGTCGTCAGTTGATGCATTTGGATTTGATTGCGGTGTTGAAGACAAGGGAGTGATAGGGAATTACAGCATATTTCATCTTGATGAGGTACAATCGGACGGGCAAGGATGCCCATCCTAAAATATAGCAGTTTTCACTTGGGTACAATACAGTCAGAACCTCACCCCGGCTAAAGCCACCCCTCTCCTTACTAAGGAGAGGGGAAGGGGGTGAGGTAAGCGTCTTTATTACATCCAAGTGAAAACCGCTATAAATTTACACAAACAGTTTTGTACTTCAGGTTTTATAGACTATCATATGATTTGATAGAGAAGTTGCGGTGCAAAGTCTCTACACAGATATTAATACTTCTAATCAGCAACGCCCATAGTAGTAAATGTGACTGTACGTCTATCTGCATCTGACTACTTAAAAAGTATTACCCAGAAGTATCAGCAATGGTCGAGTATGTATACTTTGACTGATGCAGAAGGTAAAGTATTAGACCTAAAATTGATGGTACAAATACGGCAACCACAACAACGGTCAGGGATGCTGGGTGAGGGAAAGCAAGAAAAAGTTGAACGGTTTACTGTGTTGGCAGGTATCCGTAAATATGCTGTTATGTTTTATTAATTGGTAAACCTGGTTCGGGAAAATCCACCGCTTTGCAACGGTTGCTGTGGGAAGATGCACAAGCAATAATTCAGGGAAAAAACCTAAAAATTCCCGTTTTGGTAGAACTCCGCAACTGGGATAATTCCGTAGAAAAAGTAGAAAATTTGATTTACAAGTTCTTCCGCAGTCACAAATATCGCATTGATATCACTAAAATCGAAGACTTGTTATTTGACGGGGAATTATTACTGTTGATGGATGGGTTGAACGAATTACCCTCCGATGAAGCACGGGATAAAGTTGCACAATTTCGTCGAAATTACCCGGAAACACCGATGATTTTTACCACACGGGATTTAGGTGTGGGGGGAAATTTAGGAATTGACAAGCAATTGGAAATGCAACCCCTGACGGAAACTCAGATGCACGAGTTTGTGCGTAAATATCTCCCCGATAAGGGTGAGGAAATGTTGCAGCAGTTAGGGAATCGACTGCGGGAGTTGGGAGAAACTCCGTTGATATTGAAAATGCTGTGCGATGTTTTTCAGCTAGATGGGGAAATTCCTAAAAGTCGGGGAGAGTTGTTTCGTCAGTTTGACAGCACAGTTAATAACCTGAAGGAAGACAAAGAAACTGTTCCCATCCCGGAAGGGTTGCGACGTTGGAAAGGAGAATTATTGCAGCATTTAGCGTTTGAGATGATGCAACCGGAAAATCCAGCAAATCGTACTGATTTGCGCTTGTCGATTTCTCGCAGCACAGCGGAAGGGATTTTAGAGGATTTTCTCAAGGGTAGGGTAGAGTATCCTGGAGAAAAAGCTAAGGATTGGTTAGAGGGTTTGCTTAAACATTGCTTGGTGGAGACGAAAGCAGCGGAATCCCAGCAAGTTGTCATTCAATTCCACCATCAGTTGTTTCAAGAATATTATGCAGCGGAATATTTGCTGCGGATTTTACCTCACCCCCAGTTTCTTTCCTCATCACCTCACCCCCAATCTCTTTCCTCATCACCTCACCCCCAATCTCACTCCTTATCACCTCACTCCCAATCTGTTTCCTCATCACCTCACTCCCAACCTCACTCCTCATCACCTCACCCCCAATCTGTTTCCTCATCAACTCACCCCCAATCTCTTTCCTCATCAACTCACCCCCAATCTCTTTCCTCATCACCTCACCCCCAACCCCTCTCCTTATCAAGGAGAGGGGGGAATCGGTTGAGTGAAGCTGAGTTTAAGCGCGATTATTTGAATTTGTTGAAATGGACAGAAACTATAGCGCTAGGGTTAGCTTTGGTCGAGGATGAAGCGTTAGCTGTGGGAGTGGTGCGGTTAGCGCTGGATGTGGATTTGATGTTGGGTGCGAGGTTAGCAGGGGAGGTGAAGGAGAAGTTTCAGGAGAAGACGGTAGGGTTAGTTTTGGAGTTGGAGGTTAGGGAGTTAATCAAAGTTGAATTTTTAGGTATTACGAAGTCGGGATTTGCTGTTAGTTATTTAAGTAATTGTTTGCAATATGAAGATTCATTTGTTTGTATTAGAGCCGCATCTGCATTAGGAGAAATTGGCAATAAAGCCGCTGTTGATACCCTAAGTGCTGCCTTGGATTATGAAGATTCATCTGTTCGTTTTAGTGCCGTATTTGTATTATGAGAGATTGGCAATGAAGCCGCTATCAATCCCCTGATTGCTGCCTTAGATGATGAATATTCATCTGTTCGTTGGAGAGCCGCAGAAGCATTAGGAGAAATCGGCAACGAAGCCGCTGTTAATTCCCTGATTGCTGCCTTGGATGATGAATATTTATTTGTTCGTATGAATGCTACAAAAGCATTAAGAAAAATCGCCAACAAAGCCGATGTTAATGCCCTAGTTGCTCCCTTGCATAATGAAGATTCAAATGTTCGTATTTATGCCGCAAAAGCATTAGGCAAAATTAGAAATAAATCCGCTGTTAATCCCTTGATTGATATCTTGGATGATGAATATTCATCTGTTAGTTGGGATGTCATAGAAGTCTTAGAATAAATCGGCAATGAAGTCGCTGTTAATCCCTTAATTACTGCCTTGTATCATGAAGATTCATTTGTTCGTAGGAGTGCCGCAGATGCATTAGTAAAAATCGCGGATTCTGATATAATCACTCAAATGTGGCAATTATTATTATTTGGAGTTGAAGAGACAAAAGATATAATTTTAAAAATTCAAGAACTCTGCAAGTTTTACAACCATGAAATTTTCCATTTTCCCCCAGTTGTGGAGGAACAAAATATAGATTCATCAAGTCCAAATCAACCGATAAATATTCACACTCCAAAGCTAATTATGCAAGAACCTATAAATAATTTCAAATTCGGTGACAATAGTAATATTGGATTTAGCACTGGAAATAATTCCCCAGTAGAAGTTACAGGAAACCAATTTAAGACTCAAAACAACTACGCACCGGAACAGAAACAAAGTCTTTCCGAAGCTGCAAAGGAAATTCAAGAATTACTAGCCCAACTGCAAACAAATTACCCCACAACAACAGAATCCGAACAGCAAGTATTTGTAAATCAATTTAACGAACAAGTCAAAACAAATTCCCGCGTCAGGGATATAATTTTAGCTGGAGGAATTGAATTAATTAAAATGCTTTGTCCACTCTTCAGTATTCCCATTGAAATGAGTAAAAAGTGGTTGGAAACAGCAGAGAAACATAAATAAACAACTTGAACTTTTCCCTCGTTTTTCCCTCGTTCCCAGGCTCTGCCTGGGTAACGCCCATCATTAGGCTCTGCCTATATTAACATAGTAGAATGGTGAGGCAGAGCCTCACAATATTCATTCCCAGTCGGAGTCTGGGAACGAGAAGGTAACCCTGACAATATTCATTCCTAGTCGGAGTCTGGGAACGAGAAAGTCAGCCTCACAATATTCATTCCCAGTCGGAGTCTGGGAACGAGAAGGTAACCCTGACAATATTCATTCCCAGTCGGAGTCTGGGAACGAGAAGGTATGACAAAGCTATATTGACATGGTGTAACAATATTTTATTTATTGACACAAAACCTGCGTTTACCCATCGTCATAAATCGTACTAATTTATGCACTTCGCTAGCAACCATTACACTTAAACCTAATCCAATCAGCATAATCCAAGTATTTACACTAACTGGCTCTGTATATAAAAAAGCTTGTCCAAGTGGTAAGTAGAGCATCCCTACATGAATCGAAAAGGCAACAATTGTACCCACCAATAACACCGGACTCCGCAACGGAGACATGTGAAATATAGATTTGTCTTCCGAACGACAATTGCCTATATGGATATTCTCAAATAGCACCATCAACAACAAGATGGCATTACGGGCAGAAAACTCACTCCATCCCTGATTCAACATCCACTGAAAAGCCCCAAAGCTGACTGTACCCATAACCACAGCAGCAATCAATGTCCGTTCAACCATCACCTGGTTAAAAATTGGTTCCCTGGGTGGACGGGGTCTTCTGTGCAGTACATTTCCCTCGCTGGGTTCAAAGGCTAGGGCTACATCTTGAATGCCGTTAGTAACCAAATTTAACCACAAAAGTTGCACAGGCAGCAATGGTAATGGTAACCCCGTAGCCACAGCTAAGGCAATTAACACAATTTCAGCAGCTCCCGTGGAAACTAGCAAATATATCACTTTACGTACATTATCATAGGCAACCCGTCCCTCTTCAATACCAGCCACAATGGTAGCGAAATGGTCGTCACCAATTACCAATTCCGCAGCTTCCCGTGCGACATCAGTACCCGCTTTACCCATTGCTACCCCAATATTAGCAGCACGCAAGGCTGGAGCATCGTTAACCCCATCCCCCGTTACCGCGACAAAATGACTCGCTTCCCGGGCAGCATTGACCAATTGTAGCTTTTGATGGGGAGCAGTCCGGGCAAATACGCAAGTCGTTTGCATGAGTCGGGGCAACTCCTGGGGGGATACCTCCGCAAGTTCGCTACCTGTAACCACTTGAGAGACTGCCGTTGCTAAACCCAATTCTCTGGCAATTGCTAAAGCTGTGGCAGGATGGTCACCTGTCACCATCCATACCGCAATCCCCGCAGCATGACAACTGGCGATCGCTTCTTTGACTCCTGGTCTCAGGGGGTCAATCATGCCTACAAACCCCAAAAATTGTAGATTTACAGGGTCTGGAGGTGCCTGGGAGGAGTCGAGGTCATCTGTAATTCCAGTAGCAAAGGCTAATACTCGATAACCTTGTTCTGCCATTTGCTGAGAAATTGTCTGTAATTTAACGATGATATCCAATTCTAAATCACACATCATCAGTACCCGTTCCGGGGCACCTTTGACAAATACATGCAACTGATTATCTATGGGATGATAGGTAGCAGCAAATTTATGTTCTGGTTCAAAGGGAATCTCGTTCACTTGGGGGTAGAGGTTAAGGGTGGTTTCCCGGTTCCATGCCAATTTATAAGCCATTGACAGCAAGGCTATATCCGTGGGGTCACCTCGCCATATCCAGTTATCTTGATGATGGTGTAAGTCCCCTTCATTACACAATACCGCAGCCCGTGCTAAATTATCTAGTCCAGGATGATTACCAGGTACAATTGCCTGTTGTTGCCATAATACCAGTCCTTGGGGAGCAAAACCTGACCCTGTAACCTCAAATTCATCGCCATTGGGTAAATATATCTTGCGTACCGTCAACTCATTACAGGTGAGAGTACCAGTTTTATCACTTGCAATCAGAGTACAACTTCCCAACCCTTCCACCGCAGGTAAGCGACGCACAATTACCCCCCGTCTTGCCATGC
The DNA here is from genome assembly GCA_030065825.1 of Nostocaceae cyanobacterium. GTDB lineage: Bacteria > Cyanobacteriota > Cyanobacteriia > Cyanobacteriales > Nostocaceae > JASJCY01. The sequence goes on from JASJCY010000008.1 coordinate 19,947, forward strand.
GATTAGTGGCGATCGCCAATGCTACTGTTAAAGCAACGGGTAAGCCTTCGGGAATTGCGGATACTGCCAGTGCTACTGCAAACATAAACATTTCTACAATGCTGTATCCATGGCGGAGAATACCTAGCAAAGCAATAGCAATGGCTGCAATCAGAACCGCAAAGGCGATCGCCCGACTAAACCATTCCATGCGTTTTAATAAAGGAGGCTTACCCCCCGCTGTAGCTAAGACATCAAGCGCTAATTGACCCACAGATGTGGCAGTTCCCGTAGCTACTACCACCCCTCTACCCCTTCCCCGGACAACAATTGAACCAGCGTAAACCATATTTTGCCTGTCTGCTAAAGGCGTAGAAATTTCCCCCAGCCAATCGGTATTTTTTAACACCGTCAGGGATTCCCCAGTTAACAGAGATTCATCCACTTCCAAATTGTGCGTCCGGATTAAACGCATATCTGCAGGAACACGGTTGCCAGACTCCAACCAGACAATATCCCCCGGTACAACTTCCTCCGCATCAATTTCCTGTACTTCCCCGTCTCGCATCACCGCAGCGCGGATTTTCAACAATTGTTGCAATGCGCGACTACTTTTTTCTGCACGCCATTCCTGGTAACCTCCTAATAGGGCATTAATGATTAAAACGGCAATAATAAACCCCGCATCTTTGACATCACCAATCACGAGAGAAAGGAGGGCAGCTAGTCCTAGAATGTAGATTAAGGGACTGCGAAATTGCCGCAAGAGAATTTCCCAGGGGTTAGGAGGAGGTTGTTGGGGAAGACGGTTAGCACCAAATCTAGCCAAACGGGCTTTTGCTTCCACTTCTGGCAGACCGTTTATACTTGCATTAACGGTTTGCAGTACTGCTTCCGGGTTGATGGTGTGCCAAGCTTGTGTGTTTGCAGTCTGCATAACCATCAGAAAAATTCCCTCATTACTCTCGTTCCCAGGCTCCATATTGTTCCCAGGCTCTACCTCACAGTATTCATTCCCAGCCAGAGTGTGTTCCATCTCGTTCCCAGGCTCTGCCTGGGTAACGCCTATCAAGAGGCTCTGCCTCTACCATAATACCACCATAATAGTAGAATAGTGAGGCAGAGCCTCACGGTATTCATTCCCAGCCGGAGTCTGGGAACGAGAAGAACGAGAAGAAAGGAGAAAAAGCTATTCATTGCCAGCCGGAGTCTGGGAACGAGTAATGAGTAAGAAGAGTCTGGAAAGGGAAAAAAGCTATATATCTAGTATGTCAATAGTTAAAAGTCCTTCCTGACCGATATAATTACGATAACTTGAATATCGCCAGTGGGCAGGTTCGTCTACATAACCGCGTCTAACTGGATTATTATGTATATACTCTAACTTTTGTATAAACATTTTTTCATGTATTAATGCTTGTGGATGTGACCCTTCCTGCCATAATTGATAATCTTGAGTGGTTTTATGTAATTTTTTGTGAAATTTTAGTTGTTTTAGTAAATATTCTGCTTTCTTTTCTTTTAACCTGTCAATAATTGAACGAGCGGTAAATGATTTAAAATTTGCTATTTCCTTAGATAAATTTTCTGCTGAGGCTATTATGTGGAGGTGATTTTCCATAATCACATAACCATGTAAAGCAAAACGTTGATTGGTATGAAGAAAATCTAAGGAATTTAAAATGATTTGAGCTAATTCTGGTTGGCTAAATACTGGAAGCCAGTTGACAATTGTACATGTGAGAAAGTGTGGGTGGTTTTCTAGAAATTTATAGCGAGAGCGTCCCATAAGGTGATAGATGTTGATGTGTTAGAGGCAGAGTCTCCTTAATAGTGTTCCCAGATTTAACCTGGAAACAATGCTCTCGTTTATTTATTCAACAATTAAGCACTCAACGCTGTCATTTCTATTAATTCGTGGCTAGGTAAATCAAATCTAATGGTAGTAGCAGCCCAATCTTTTAAATCCGGTGCTAACCAAATTAATTTACGTACAATTTCATCATTTACCCACAAAATCAAGGGGAAGTTAAACCGCTTACCAAACTCGTCCCGCATCATATTTGTAGAAGTAATCAGTTGATTAATCCCAACCACTGATTCTAAACCCCTCACCATCAAGGCTTCCGGTTGATTCGAGCCAATTGTATTAGCGATGGTTGTATAAAGAGTTTCCGCAGATGGTGAAATCAGAATTTCTTTAATTGTTACAGGGGAAAATTCCGCTAATAAACTCAGTGCTCGCTCTTGTTGGCTGGAAGAATTACAACATGCCAAAAGCAGAGAAAATTGACCTTGAGATAGCATAATTGCCCTTGCCAGCCGTTTGGCAGCATCTGTGGGGTTTACCTTGCTATGTTGGGAGTTAATTAAGCCAATCATGAGTAATCCTGAGTTCAGTTTGTATAATCACCAAATTATGCCTGGGAAAATACGTACTTGATGCATACGTAAAGCTATACGTTAGTCGTTTTTACGACACATAATTGTAAGCTATATGCTAATTATACGTATGGGGTATATATTGAGGGTGTGGTGCATCACCCCACATTTACGGATATGGCATTTAGCGGTGGTGACACTTCTATGTGAAAATGGGGTGAAGCTCTCTGCGAAACCAGGGAATTACAAGGAAAACAGACTGTAAAGCTAATTTGGTACGTAAGTATCAAACTGATTTTCAACAATTACCGACTTTTAGCCGCACGACCTATGCCTACTTATTAATCTGTAACGAAATTCCGATTACTCAATAATAAGTATTTTGGTTATGTCATATCTTGCACCATTTTCAATAAGCATGGAGAAACCGGGTTTATGAAGGAAAAATTAGGGTTTTGACAGGTCAAGATTTCCAATAAACCCGGTTTCTGACCCAGGTGCAAGATGTGTGTTATCCCACACATTTTTTCGTTCACCTCCCATTACCCATTACCACCACAAGCAACTTTTATGTAGCTATACGAGTCAATGTTCATGGTTATATGATGCCAATGTGAAATTTTCCACTGAGTAAATGATGAAAAATTTTCTTAAGGGTTGTGTCGAACTTCCTTTGTGGAGGAGTCGCTACAGCCAAAAAAATGCCTTATTTGTCGGGGTAATCTTTCTGAGCATGATAGCAGCAGTAATGTTATCTTTTCCTATACAAGCACAAAATATTCGTACCCCTCCCCAACCATCGGAATTGCGGGGTGTATGGTTAACTAATATCGATAGCGATGTATTATTTGAGAAAAATCGCCTCAAGAATGCCTTACAAAACCTCAAACAATTAAATTTTAATGTTGTATATCCAACGGTATGGAATTGGGGTTATACTCTTTATCCTAGCCCAGTTGCCAAAAGAGTTTATGGCTTATCTATAGATCCACAACCGGGATTACAAAAACGAGATATGCTTAAAGAGGTGGTGCAAGAAGGGCATAAGCAAGGTTTAAAAGTGATTCCCTGGTTTGAATTTGGCTTTATGGCACCAGCAGATTCCCAATTAGCAAAACGTCGTGCTTATTGGCTAGCAAGTCGTCGTGACGGTAGCAGAATTTGGAAAGAAGGCACCCATGACAGGGTATGGTTAAGTCCCTTCCGTCCCGATGTGCAAAAATTTATGCAGAATCTAATTGTGGAAATCGTCAGAAAATACGATATCGATGGTATTCAATTTGACGACCATTTTGGCTTGCCATCGGAGTTGGGATATGACCCCTATACTAGAGCATTATACAGAAAAGAGCATAATGGTAAAGCACCTCCAGCCAATTTCAAAGATCCAGAATGGGTAAAATGGCGTGCAGATAAAATCACCGATTTTATGAAGCAGGTATTCTTTGCGATTAAAGCTGTAAAGCAAGATTGCATTATTTCTGTAGCACCAAATCCCCAGCGTTTCTCCTATGAGTACTTTCTCGCAGATTGGGAGAAGTGGGAACGCATGGGATTTGTTGAAGATTTGGTATTGCAGGTATATCGAGATGATATGAATGTCTTTACCCGTGAATTAGAACGTCCGGAAGTCAAAGCTGCACGCAGTCATATTCCTACAAGTATCGGCATTTTAACAGGTTTGAAAAATCGCACAGTTCCTATAGAACAAGTTAAAGCACAAGTACAAGCAGTGCGCGATCGCAATTTTGCTGGAGTGTCTTTCTTTTTCTATGAAACTCTATGGAACCTGAGTAAAGAATCCTCACAGCAGCGTCAGTCTGGCTTCCAAGAGATGTTTGCAATTCCTAAAGCCTATCCCAATCTCCTTACAGGGTGGAAACCGTAATTTGGCAGAAATAGGGAAAATGAGGGAAGTACAAATCAATACTTCCTTCACTCTCCACCTCCTAAAATAATTAAAAATTCAAAATTCAAAATTCAAAATTCAAAATTGGTAACTTCTAACTTTTAACTTCTAACTTTTTACTTTTTACTTTTTACTTTTTACTTTTAGTTTTTAACTTATAACTCCTAACTCCTAACTTTTTAGTTTTTCCATTTTACTTTTAACTACTAACTTCTAACTTATAAATTTTTACTTTTGACTTTTAACTACTAACTACTAACTTATAACTCCTAACTTCTAACTTCTAACTTCTAAATTTTTACTTATAACTTCTAAATTCTAAATTCTAACTTCTAAATTTTTACTTCTAAATTCTAAATTCTAAATTCTAAATTCTAAATTTTGACTTCTAACTTCTAACTCCTAACTTCTAAATTCTAAATTCTAAATTCTAAATTTTGACTTCTGACTTCTGACTTCTAACTTCTAACTCCTAACTTCTAACTTCTAAATTCTAAATTTTGACTTCTGACTCCTAACTTCTAACTTCTAAATTCTAAATTTTGACTTCTGACTTCTGACTTCTGACTTCTAACTTCTAACTCCTAACTTCTAACTTCTAACTTCTAAATTCTAAATTCTAAATTTTGACTCCTAACTCCTAACTCCTAACTTCTAACTTCTAAGTTCTAAATTCTAAATTTTGACTCCTAACTCCTAACTTCTAAGTACTAACTCCTAACTTATAAATTTTGACTTCTGACTTTTATCCCCCGATTCCCAATCTGCCAGCCAAACCGGGACTTAAGGGTATAAGAGTTGCAATCATCAAGAATAAAGCCAATAAACCTAAAGCAGCACGTGCATCATCAGGTTCGCTGATTTCATTCAAACTGGGACGTTCTAAATCCCGTTGTAAAAATACAATTACAATTGCCCAATACAAGGCTATGGGATTACCAAAAGATACTATACCCAATAAAATTATTGTTGCTACAGTTACTCTTCCAGCAGTTTTGCGTCCGTAAATTGCCTGAACAATGCGACCACCATCTAGTTGTCCAGCTGGCATTAAATTTATAGCCGTAATTACCAATCCCAGCCAACCAATGATTACCAAAGGATGGATATCCACTAGGGGGGACTGCAAAGCCGAACCAAGGATAACCCGTGCTAAACTTCCTACTAAAATGGAACCCTGGAAAAACTCATTGGGTAATTGAAACAAGCTTCCGGGGTGGGAAAGTAGCAACCCTGTTACCAGCATCAACAAAGAAACAATTCCTCCAAATGCTGGTCCTGCCAAAGATATATCAAATAATACCTTACGGTTGGGTAGGAGAGACTCAAACCGAGTAATGGCACCAAAAGAACCAACTTGGACTGCAGGAAGAAAATAAGGCAAACTCAAACGGATTTGATGGCGACGGGCAAGTATCCAATGACCAATTTCGTGAGCGATTAAAATTGTAAATAGACCTCCAGCAATGGGTAGTGTTTCTGGAAATCTTCCTGGTTCGGAAAATAAATCGAAGTTCAGTAATATTCCAGTTGCTTCCATACTCGTGGCAATTGTTGCTACCAATAGAATAACTGCAAATACCTTTTGTCCTGTAGTCATCGGACGGGGGTCATTGCGACTAGGAAGGACAATCACCACAGGTCTGCCATCCGTATTTTCTACAAGGTACAATCGATATTTATCACCGAGACGTTCTTGTAAACTTGCGGTGAGACGGTTGTGAACTTCTTCGGCTTCTCCCCGTAAATTACCTTTAAAGATGGCTCCTTCTTGATAGGCAATAGTTTCCGTAGCAAAAAAGGTATCAATGCCAAATATACCTTTAATAGCGGTTAAATCCTCTTCGGGAATCGGTAGCATTGTCACTTGTAACTGTGGAGGTTCTTGTGCTGCTGCTTTCTCCTCCTGGGCAGATTCAGATGCAATCCTTTCTGTTGCCCGTTGCTTGATAATAGCATCTTGTCCTGCTGCTCTTAGTTGTCTTCCCAAATAGATATAAATGCCAGCAGAAACTACTAAGAGTAAGAGTATACCGACAATGTTGATGTAAATTCCAGCCGCAAATAAGCCAAAAAATAGTAGCCAGGGAGCCATTAATACCACTGACTGTAACCAGGCTAGTATTCCTAGCTTACCGTAGGGTTTGGCGCGAGAAAAACCCCAACCTAATATTGCCACAGCGACTAATAAAATTGTCGCAACTATACCAGTTTCTGACGAAGTAAACATTTCCCAACCTTTAGCTTTGAAACACCAAGCCTGAATAAGTCAAGTGTTTTGGACTATTATTTAATTTATAACGATGGCTGGATCTATTGGGTGGGTATTTCCGATCTTGCAATAAACCTAACAAAAAATTTACCCTGCGGCTTGGGTTGTTGCACTAACTGATATCTTGCACACCTCGTGTTAATACTGAAAAAATAGTCTGTCAATAAACATATATTTTTATCATTAATACCTAAAAGTAAGGTTTATCCCTATGTTCTGGTTACCAGCGTGACGCTGGTAACTAGGGGAGTTGAGGCTCTGCCTCCTGGTTATCTGACATCTTGCACCTGTGTCAGAAACCGGGTTCCGATGCAAATATTGACCTATCAAAACCCTAATTTTTCGTTAATAAACCCCGGCAGTCGCTTTAAGTCGGGGAACCCTTATCTCCTAAGCCCTCCGGGCAGGCTACGCCAACAAAGACGCTGCGCGTTAGCGTTAGCTCCCCTGAAAGGGGCACGGCAGTTGCTCCTGGTTGGAAACCAAAAAGACTGCACTGCCTCACCAACGCGCTGCCGAGCTTTCTCTGTGCTTGTTGAGAATGGTGCAAGATATAACTTATCCTTTTTGGAAGTGCAAGTTGTTAGTTGGCGTTGCTGAATCCATGTATGATGCAGGATGTTGCGTTGTTCCTAAACCCTTGTTCCAGACTAGCAAGTGCAACGTCTGGAACACCCGGATTCATACTTCAATTATGCAACGCCTGTTAGCTGAAACAGCAAGAAGCCTCACGCCTACCTGACAAGGAGGCGTTGAGATGAATTGCGAGGTAAAAACGAAACACCCCGCGACCGAATTAAGCCGTAGGCTTTACAGGGAGTGGGGTAGTTGAGTTTTTACCAATATTTTGTTCTGGAAGCATATCTATAAAATCTTCAATAACACGAGTCATTGATTTGTCCTGATGAGCGCAATATAAGCGTAATTTATCCATTCTTCTATTACTCAATCTTATATCTAATCTGTTTGTCTTCATGATATCCGGAATATGTCTGTACATTTATGATAATATATATAGAGGTCGAGAAACAATGGTTATACATGAGAGCTTCATACCAATACAAAATCAAGCCAACAAAGGTACAACGAGAGAAAATTGATAACACACTAGATATGCTGCGTTGTCAATACAATTATTTGTTGGGTCAAAGATTTGATTGGTATGAGCAACATCGATGTTCTATCGATAGATGTCCTCTTGTTTGTTATCTTCCTGAATTGAAAGAGCGACCCAACTACTACAATCAAAAAGCATCTTTAACACGGCTAAAAAAGGATAGACCTTGGTACAAAGACATCCACAGTCAAGTATTACAGGAAGTTCCTAAAAAGGTTGAACTAGCTTTTGAAAGATGGTTAAAAGGTGATTGTAATGGGAAAAAGTCTGGTAGACCTAGATTTAAAGGAAAAGGACAATACAAAACCTTTACTTATCCCCAATTCAAACAACATCATTTTGTAGGAGATAGAATCACTCTATCAAAGATTGGAGATGTCAAGGTAATTGTTCATCGTCCGATCAGTAACGGGTTTGTTATCAAGACTGTATCAGTTACTAAAAAAGCTGACGGTTACTATGTAACTTTAAGTCTTGACGACAAAACAGTACCTACAATTAAACCTGATTTTAATGTTGATAATATTGCAGGAATTGATGCTGGATTAATTGATTTTATAGTCACTTCTGATGATGAACGGGTAGCAGCACCAAAATATTTGCGTAAATCTGAACGCCAATTACGTAAAGCTCAAAAACGAGTTTCAAGACGTAAAAAAGGTTCTAACCGTCGTCAAAAAGCTATTAAAAAATTAGGTAGAAAGCATAAAAAAGTTGCAGATACTCGTAAAGATTTTCATTTCAAAACGGCTAATCAACTGCTTAAAAAATATGATGTAATAGCTGTTGAAAAGCTGAACATAAAAGGTCTAGCCAGAACTAGGCTTGCTAAAAGTATTCATGATGCTGGTTGGGGACAATTTTTATCCATACTTTCAAACAAAGCCGAAAATGCTGGTTTGTTGGTAATCCCAGTAAAGCCTCATGGAACTAGCCAAGAATGCTCGAATTGTGGTCACAAAGTCAAGAAAAGTTTATCGCAACGGGTACATAATTGCCCAGTCTGCCACATATCAATATGTCGTGACCTTAATGCAGCAATAAACATCAGGATGCGTGGGACGCACGCCCTGTCTAAAAAAGCTCAGTCAATGTCTGGGGTTGCCTAGAGTCGCTGAGAAGCCCACACTCACCCGTTGGCGTAAGCCTGCCCGAAGGGCTTAGGGGAGTGTGTGGAGTACGTCACCTGAATAGCAGATTTGAAACCCACAAATAAAACAACCTTTTTTGAAAGTGAACAATGAAACTTAAGTCATATCCCTTCGCAGAAGATAAATTTACTCCCTTCACTACTAACTATAAGCAAAAGTTGTGGTTTAACAAATTTAGTTTTGCAATTCAAATTATTTCTCACTTTTTGTCCAATTTTTCTCGAAAATATTTTCTAATTTATGAACGTAATTGCGTTGTTTGATGCTATAGTATAAAAAACTAGTTTTGGGGCATCCCTGACTATTATTAACTCAAAATCGCTACAACCCTTGTTTTTTCGTAGTATTGAAACTAAAAGTCAAAATTTCATCACATCAAGAAAGGCTTATTTTTACTCACCCCTATTCACTCCATAAGTAGATACAGTTGACGAAATCCAGTGAATGTGGTAGCAGCGAATAATATCAGTAATTGGCGTTGGATAAATGGGGGTGATTTTGATAGTTTTGTGGGATGGAAAGCAGCGCTTTGCTTTTCCAAAGTTGTAGCGACTGCGGAGCATCTTGTTGTGTGGGGTGGGCATCCCTGCCCGTTTTCTGTATTTCACCAGGCAGGCACTCCGGCCTACCCCACTTATATAGCAGTTTTCGCTTCAGTCCAATACACTAACAACCTCACCCCTTCCCCTCGACCTAGCGAAGCTTCGCAAAGGGTACTTGCAAACAGGGGTGTCGGTCGGACGGGGTGAGGTAAAATTTCTATTCTACTCAACTCAAAACCGCTATATTCATCCCTGAATTCAGTAATCCTAGTAATTATTCCTGTGCAGCTAGAAGATTACCTCATTGAGTGAGACCGATTCATAGGGGGAAGAGGGGGAGTAATTTTTATAGGTAATCTTAGAACGAGAAGGGAGTAATTGGCAGAGGGTGGTAAAAATTACGTATTTTTACGGTGTTTTTTTAGACTTAAAATACACTAACATATTTCCTGTCATCTACAATGTCATCTACTAAGTTATTAATCTCTATAAAAAAGTAATTTTTGTAGTTAGTAACTACAAGTTGCATTACTTTGAATAATATAGTGGTTTTCCCTTAAATCCAATACAGTTTTGTGGGATGGGCATAGCTGTGCCTCCTAATTTCACCAATTCATTTTGTATTGCATCCAACTGAAAATCGCTATATACCAAAATGCTAGCACCCTACAGCATTAAAAGGGGCTAGAGGGATTTTTAATGCAATTTGAGAGTAGAGACATTTTAATTTTTTGGCATAAAAACTTGTTATTTATCTATTAAATATTTTAGGAATAATCTGGAAATACTTATGTTGAAGTTTAAGCTTCGAGGAATTTTCCTGGCAGGTATGGTTTGTACATCTATAGTATGGATAACTCCTGTTCAATCTCAAGAAAGTAAAACTCCATCAAAGCCAGCAGCGATTACTGCTAAAGACTCTAAAATTCCTGTAGATGAGTTGGAATTGATGCTAAAGCCTCTAACTAAAGATGAACTAGAAATAGAAGCCGCATCATGGTTATTTTTGCTGAAATCAAAGGTTAAAGAAATTAGTAACGCTGAAATTACTATTAAACGCAAAAACCGGGAAATTCAAGAAGCACAAGAAGCTACTGAATCTGTAAAAAAAGCTCAAGAAGTAATCAAGTCAGCAAACAATCAGGAATCAGATAAGGTAGAAGAAGCAAAAAAAGCCCTAGAAGATGCAAAAGAATCTGTTTCAGAAGCTGTTGAAAAGCAAGAGGAAATTGAGAAAGATCAGAACTTAGAAAAATCTCTTGAACAAGCAACTAAAGCTGAAGAAGTAGAGAAAACAGAGAATAATCTCGAAGATGCAAAAGAGGTATTAACAAACAACCTTGAACTAAAACCTAATGATGCAGATAATCAAAAAAAGCTAGAAAAAGTATCTGAAAATTTGGAAGAATCCATTGAATCTAGCACAGAAGTTAAGAAAGATTTGGTGGTGAATGTCACCGAACTTCAAAACCAACAGATAGCTATTGTTGACCGCTTTAATATTGTATTAGAAGCTTTAGAGATTAAGGGGGGAGAAGTTGAGTCTTACCGAAAGTATATTCAAGCCATTAGCGGTGTTACAATTGATGTTAGTGATACAGACGGTTTATGGGTGAGAATAGAAAGCTGGCTCAAATCAGAACAAGGTGGTGTTCGCTGGGCTACTAACATTGGTAAATTCCTAGGAATTGTAATTGGTGTTTCTATTTTTTCTTTTCTATTTTCTGAGCTTGTCAACAGAATTTTGTTAAAGATTGGTAAAACCTCTAATCTTTTGCGTCAGTTCTCTGTTACATTAATTTTTCGAGGTGGAATTGTCGTCGGTTTTCTCTTAGCTTTAACAGCTTTAGAAGTAAGTCTTGCTCCAATTTTAGCTGTGGTTGGTGGTGCAAGTTTTGTCTTAGCGTTTGCTTTACAAAGTAATCTTGGTAATTTTGCCAGTGGGTTGATGATTATGGTTTATAAGCCTTTTGATGTAGGTGACGAAGTTCAACTAGCTGGTATATCGGGTTATATTGATTCTATTACTTTAGCTAGCACAAAAATTCAAGGCTTTTCAGGACAGCTGATTAATATTCCCAACAATACAGTCTGGAATGAAATTATCACAAATCATACTACTCAAGATATTCGTGGTTTTTCAATACCAATTCGAGTAAGTTATGAAGACGACATTCGTCGAGTGGAAGCAATTCTTCAAGACATTTTAAAATCCCATCCCTTAATACTAGATCAACCACCTCCAGGGACTTTTATCTGGGCAAATCAAGAATATTATGTAGAAATTTATCTGAGTGGGAAAGCTAAAACATCCGATTATTGGACAGTGTACGAAGATATTATTCGTGCAGTTCCAGAAAGATTCAAGCAAGAGGGTATCTCTCTTCCATTCCCACTACAAGATGTTCACGTCAAATCTACTTCTTTTCCCAAAACTTATAAACCCGATATTCCACGGTTAGAAATGTCAAAAGATTTATAATCACCTAGATACAAAATTTTTAGCATTGCTGATTTCATGGTATGAAAATTATTTTGTTTTATACCTAAACCCTTGTCCTAGAGTAATTTTACGTCTGGGACATCCTAATTCATACTTCTATTCAGCAACGCCAAGTTTTTTTAGTTACCAAACTAATGTTTGCAAGTTTTCAATTTCCTTGAAATGGGCATCTCGTGTAACTAAAGTGAGATTATATTGAATTGCAATTGCTGCAATCCAAATATCATTTTCTGGCAATGGACGACCTTTTTGACGTAATGTATTTTTCACTTCACCGTAATAACGAGCGGTTTCTGCATTACAGCCAAGCACAGTAGAATTAGCTACAAATTCGTCAATTCGTTCTAAATTTTGTTTTGGTCGTCCTGATTTTCTCACACCGTAACATAACTCGCCAACCACAATACTGGGAATAAAGACTTCATCCGCTTGTGCAAGACTATTTTTGACTGCTACCTCATTGGCGAATAGAGCAATAATAATGTTAGTATCGAGTAAGTATCTACCACTCATCAACGTCAATTTGCTCGCACTCTTGTTTAATTGCTTCACGCATCAGATCTAGATCATCAGGTGGTATTGCACCTGCAAAATGTAGGAGTTGTTGACCTGGAACCCCTTGAATTTTTGAACTTGCTAAAGTACGTGCAAATTCAAGTACTCGCCATTGCATGTCTTGGGGCATTTCTTTTAGTTGCTTTATTACTTTGTCAATAATATATGTATCCATATTGGGTTTTTGTTTAATATTCTAATTCGATTTTAGTTCCCAAAAGGACAATGTATCCTTGTCTTGGCTACCCTAGCTAAAGCGTCTAATTCTTGCTGCATCTGGGAACGAACTAACTCATAACATTCATCCACATAATCATGATCGCAGGCTGCTTGTCTTCCGTAGCGTTCAAATACAATTGGTGGACAAACCCTTGTATGTATTGGTACTGGTAAAGGAATATTTGGTAACGGACCAATTGCCAATCCCCAAGGTAAACCCAAATAAATGGGAAAAATTTCTGGATCGATTCCAAATAGCCATGGCATTCCCCACTCATGGAGCTGTTTGACTATGTTATAATAATCATCTATCACAAATAATGTATCATGGGCACCATAGGAAATCATTGGTACTATGGGTACCCCCTCTCGCAGTGCTAGCTTAATAAAAGCTTTACGTCCAGCAAAGTAGATTTTGTCACGTAGCCTATGGGGTCGAAATACATCTTGTGCCCCTCCAGGATATACTACAACACTAGCTCCAGAGTGTAAGGCAGCGATCGCCATTTTGGGATGAGCCATGATTGCTCCTGTTTTAGCCATCATTTCTGCTGGTGAGGGAAATGCCTTCCAGATGGCAGAATGCATTAAGCCGTAAACTGGTCGTTGGGCACCAAATCGCCGGAACCAATCATACATCATCATAAACATATCCGGAGCCGCAAGTCCACCGTTATGGGAACCGACAATTAGGATTTTGTCAGTGGGGACATGGTTCCAACCGCTGGTTTGCACTTGAAAGTAATGATTATACAGCCACTCCCAAATTGGCATCCAAGAGTTGATTACTTGCGGATCTCGCCGATCCAAAGACCATCCGGGTTCTGTACGCTGGGTGTGTTTTTTGGTTGTGTCTGTTGGCATTACGTCCTCTTGTTAACCCCTCCTCATCAATCTTGACAGAGGTGAGGACTTTATACTTTTTTAACTTAATTTTTTACGTGTAGTCAAGATTTGGGATATCTGATACCAAATAGACATAGGCGTGGAAATTAAATATAGCTAAAAAATCCTTGTTCCACCAGATGTCTAATCAACAATGTTTGCAACTTTCGACCATTGTAAGGGTAGCTTTACTCTGTCCCTGTTAGTAATTTCCATATGGACGGGATATCCATAAAATAAACTTTTATTGATTTTCAGTACAATTACTGTTTTTTTTGCTAGAAAAGAAGCAAAACTTCCTAGAGGTTTCCTGATATGGAACCGCAAAAAATTAATCCTAAAACTAGTTTATTTAGGGGATTATTTGCGAAGAAAGCCAGGATCTTCTTGTTAATTATTGTCTTTATCATGGCTTTTGCTGGTATTTTGCTATCAAATAATTTGATGGGAAACCAGCCAGCTTTCGCTACGTTCCCTAGGAATCGCTTTCGACTTCTACAACCTGCTCCAACTCAACCAGTAGGTTATTATGACTATTTTGGCACACTGCTTAGTCCTAGAAGAGCAGCCAAACTAGTCAGAAAAGAAGGACTAGATCCTCACGATCCCATTTCCTACCAGAAAGTGGGTGCTGTAAAAATTACTCAGGAACTAATCGACAAAGGAGAAGAGATATTTGTCAATCGCAAGATTGGTGATGACTTTGGTTTGCAAGCAGTATTCGGTTTTGCCCAAGGTTTTGAAATCATCTCGGACGAATTAGAGGTAGCAATTAGAAACTTGGGTGGTGAGCCAACCAACAACCTACAAATTACTCTACAAAAGGATATAACCTTAGGTAGTCGGACTTTCCGCACCGGAACTGTGATTAATACGGGTTTAAAAGTGGAAAGGGGAGGAACTTTGTTGGGATTTGTACCTGACAGTCAAACTGGTGCAATTGGAGTTACCTGTGCAGCATGTCATGCCACCCTTTCCAATGAAGGTGAACGGTTGCTAGGAGTCCCAAATGGTGAACTTGCCATTCCTCTGTTAATTGCATTGTCACCAAATACAGCAGCTGGATTTGCACGGTTAAACTTTAACCCCCTAGATTCAAAATACCAAGGTAATGGTAAGACGATTCTTGACAGCAACAATTTAGAAGTACAATTACCTGACCCTGTTCTTTTTGAAACAGCCTTTGACGATGCCGTATTCAATGTACCTTTTGGTAATTTCGAGAGTTCACCAGATGGTATCAATAATACCACCCAAATTCCCAGCGTTTTCACATTTAAGAATCATCCTTACTTAGCCGATGGACAGTTTGCTGTGGGTCCATTTGCTGGACTCAGTGTAATCAACAACGCTGTTCACTCTTCGGAAATTAATCTGTTAGCAGCTGCCCAACTAAGTGGAGAAACCTTGGGAATTGATCCAGAAGTGTATATTGGTACATTTCTGCAAAATGCCGCAGATCAAAGGTTACGTTTACCGTCAGGAGAGCCAGTTAAACCCTCAGAGTGGTTGCGGCAGAAACAGCAAGAACTCGGTATTCCATTTGCAGAATTGGAAGACCAAATTCCTGCTCCTGGTGCAGGTGATTATCCCAACCTCCGTCCTAGTTTAGCTACATACAATGGTTTAATTTTCACCCCCAATAGTGACAATCCAGATGACATTGCTAGTGGCAAATTCTTCTTTGCTAACAACGCCATGTCTGCTTTCCAAAATAGCTTAGTACCACCTGCCAACCGCACCAAGAAAAACTGGCGAGCTTTAAGAAGGGGTTCGGTGCGACGGGGAGCAAGAGTATTTAGGAAAGCAAATTGTGCAACTTGCCATATCCCCCCCTTCTTTACAGACAACCAAATTCATCCCATTGATGAAATTGCTACAAATCCAGCCCGTGCTAAGTCTCGCTTGGGACTGAATGAGTTGTTAGTAGAACCCAAGTTATACACTTTTGATACTCCTGTTCCCATACCTGCTGGTGCAGAAGTACTGGATGTACCAACAGAAGGTATCTCCGATACTCCCACAACTCTGCCCAAGGGTATATTACCGGATGGTGGTTACAAAACAACTTCCTTACGGGGTCTGTATTTGAGCGCACCCTACTTACACGATGGTGGCGTAGCAGTGCGGAAAGGAAGTATAAAAGTTGCCTGGAATGGCAGATTTAGAGTTGTCGATCCTGAGGGTTTAGGGCTAACTGGCACCCTCAGCCAAGGTTTACCCGCTGATGCTGCTAGTAGCTTGCGTGCTTTATTAGATCGGGATCTTCGTGAGCAAGTTGTGCAAGCTAACAAAACTAACCCTGCTTTAGGTCCACAACGGAGTAACCTGGATGGTACAGGTCATGAATTCTATGTAGATACACAGGCTGGGTTTAGTCCAAGACAACAAACAGACTTGATTAATTTCTTGCTCGCACTTGATGATGACCCTGGCAGATTCTAAACAGTTATGAACTCGTTTCCAGGCTGAGCCTGGAAACGCACCATTACAAGGTAAAACCTTGTAAAGAGGGAACAAGTAAAACCTTGTAAAGAGGGAAATCTTGTGGTGCAAGATGTGAGGTAACTAATCATCAGGATTTCATTTACGCAAGTGCCACAAGAAAAACGTAAATTTAAGCTTATTGTGAGTACAAAAAGTGCTTTCAATAAGCGATAAATCCCTTACTACAAGCAAATAAAATCAAATAAACGGTGTGCCATTTCTAATTTGCTGCAAGCTGGAATTTCCAAACGATCACCTTTTTTATCTAAAAATATCGCTTGATTGGTGTCGCTACCAAAACCACTGCCTGGTTTATCTATAGGATTAGCTACAATTGCATCTAAGTTTTTTCTGTGTAATTTCTCTAGTGCTGGGGTAACAATATCTCCCGTTTGTGCCGCAAACCCAATTAACTGTTGATGTGGTTGTTTGTGCTTTGCTAATTCTGCAACTATATCCGGTACTGGTTCTAAGGCTAATTCTTGCGGAAGCGATCGCTTGGGTAATTTCTCTTGATAGTAATGTCGTGGCTTGACGTCGGCTACTGCTGCAGACATGATAATTACATCAACATTAAGTAAATACCACATAATAACTTGTTGCATTTCTGCTGCTGTCACCACAGGAATTGCTTCTACTCCTATAGGTATATCCCAACTTGCAGGAGCATGTACTAAGGTTACCCTTGCTCCCCGATGCAAAGCAGCTTGTGCTAAAGCTAACCCCATTTTCCCCGTGGAAGGGTTGCCAATAAACCGCACTGGGTCAAAATGTTCTCGCGTACCCCCAGCACTAATTAACACTTGTTTTCCTGCTAAATCCCGCTTACCACCAGTGTGCAATAAAGATTGAATATAAGCCACGATTTCTGGGGGTTCTGCCATTCTCCCCGCACCAACGCGATCGCACGCCAATAACCCCGATGCTGTCCCAATACCACAAAATCTAGTATTTGTCAATAAATATTCCCAATTACGTTGCACCGTCGGTTGTTCCCACATATCGGTATTCATCGCTGGTGCTAATAAAATGGGACAAGTGGAGGCTAAGACGGTATTGGTGAGTAAATTGTCAGCCATACCGTAGGCTAGCTTAGCTAAGGTATTTGCCGTTAGGGGTGCAATTACTAATAAATCTGCCCATTCACCTAATTCTATATGTAGAGGACGGGAATTAGTGGCTTGCCAGAAATTCTCATCTGTATAAGCAGGGTGACGGGAAAGAGTCGCTAAAGTTAAAGGCGTGATAAATTTTTGAGCAGAATTAGTGAGAATTACTCGTACTTCTATACCGCTTTTAAACAGAAAAGAAACAACTTCACAGATTTTATAGGCAGCGATACCACCACCGATACAAATTAGAACCCTGCCCAATTTGGGATTAAGAGCTTGGGATTTTGGATTTAAAGGAGACTGCATTACCAAATTTAGATTGAGTAGTAGGGGCGGGATAACCCCGCCCCTAGGAATGATATAATCAACAACCGAGGAACTTACGATTGGGATATTTTTTGATTTGCAACTCCCCTAGCCAGTCAACCCAAACTAAAATCTAAAATCCAAAATTCCTAAGCTTCATCGTAGGGTTCCAAATCTAAGAGATAGATATACGGTTCCACCAACTCTGGACGTTGAAAAGCGATCGCACGTAGTAAATGCCAATCGTTCAAACCTTCAAAAGCATTGCTATAATCATCCTGTTCCAGACGGGTTGCTAATTTTTCCACATCTTGAACGGTCATTGTAGCAATATCGTTACGAGAAATGCTTAGAGTCTTCATAATGCTCGCCCCTCCCAATTAGCAGCATTTGCATCTAGCATGGGTTTAGTTGCGCTCGACGCAGCCACCCAATATATATTACTCATTCGAGGGCGCTGATTTCGTGAAATTTTTCCGAATTTATACGGAAAAATGTAAAAGTTTGATTATTTGCCCTCAGAAAAAGCATCGATGACGAAATCTTGAAACAATTTCAGCATCTGTGGTCTAATTTCATGTCCCATATCAAACTCTTGGTAATGTACCACCACTCCTTGTGATTCTAAAGCTTTTTTTGCCTTCACTGCTGCTGCTAAAGGCACAACTTCATCTTGTCTGCCATGCATAATTAAAACTGGTGGCATAGAAGAATTTTGGGTTTGTAAATTTGTGCCAGCACCGGGATGTAGATATCCACTCATGGAGACTAAACCTGCAAGGGGTAATTTGAAGCCTACATCTAAAGTCATAGCACCTCCTTGGGAAAAACCACTCAAAATGGTACGAGACAGGGGTACACCAGTGGTAGTTTCTAAGGATTGCAACCAATCTAATAGCAGTTGACGACTTTCGGTTAAACCATCATACATATTTTCTTGTCGTAGGTCATACCATGCCTTTCCTAAGGGAGAATAGGCATAGGGATAGGGGGCATTGGGAAACAGAAATTGATAATCGGGTAAGTTTAAAAATGGCGATAAAGATGCCACATCTTCGGCATTGGCACCCCAACCGTGTAATGTGACAATTAATCCTTTGGGTGTTTTTCCTGTTCTGGGGGGAACTTGAATAAATTCTAAAGACAGAACCTTTCTCCTCTAATTCAATCGGTTACTGCTGCCCACAACCAAGCTACAGTTAAGAAATATTCTAGGTTGGCTTGAGGAACCAAATTCAACAAATCTAGAAATGGTGAACTACCCCACCCTAGCAGAGCTAGAGGGTGGGGCTTCTGTACTCATAGGCGAATGCCTAAGATGAGACTTTCGCCCCATCTTAGGTCTTACTTCCCCTCCTACAGCAGAAACGGTTAAATAGATAGGGAATAGGGAATAGGGAATGGGGAATGGGGAACAGGGAATAGGGAATAGGGAATAGGGAATAGGGAATAGGGAACAGGGTAAGAGGAAGTAAGTGAAGCGGTTTTCACACTGATCAAATACATTTTTGTGGGATGGGCATCCGTTGTTGTCCTAATTTTACCGATTCACTTTGTATTGCACTCAACCGAAAACCGCTTGATTAGCGATCGCTCTTGTGGTGTGCATTAGGAGAAGTGATATTGTTGCCGTTGGGGCTAAATGCTACGCTTGTGACTGGAGAACCATGGTGATTGAGGGTTTGAACGACCTGCCCTTGCAAATTCCACAGTTTTACGGTATTGTCCAGACTAACAGCAGCAATGGTGTTGCCGTCGGGGCTAAATGCCACGCTTGTCACCACAGAGCCATAGTTTTTGAAGGTTTGAAGGACTTGCCCCTGCAAATTCCACAGTTTTACGGTATTATCCAAACTAGCAGAAGCAATGGTATTACCGTCAGGGCTAAATGCCACGCTTGTGAGTGGAAAGCCATGGTTATTGAGGGTTAGAACGACCTGCCCCTGCAAATTCCACAGTTTGAGGGTGTTGTCCAAATTACCAGAAGCGATGGTGTTGCCATCAAGGCTACCATGCTCCGGCGTCTGTTTAGATGTTTGGGATTGACTTTCTTTGAATTTTTGTGTTACTTTACCAGTCATCAGTATTCCAACCAGAGCCAGTACTGAATCAGGTATTTTTTGTAACTGGTGGTTATTCTCGCTAGAGTGTGGTAACAAACTAGTCACTAACCACACAATTAATATAGTAAAAATCCATGAGAGGAATGCTAAGCGAGTTGAGGACAAGTTTTGGTTCTCGTCTTTTAAAAATTGTGAAAAATCCATACTAGTGTTCTTGGTAATATATATAAATTCGATATACTAGAGCCTGTAATCAATTAAGCTAGATAACAGTGGCAGCAAGATAAATTGCACCGAGAAAATTTATTTAGATGTCTTGCTTTGTAGAATTCTTTGTCATATTCACCCTGGCTATTATTTGTTAATAAATGTTCCCAAAATTAACTTATGCACTTTGATGGATTACAGCAATTTTCATCTATTTGAACCACATCCATCGTAGGGGTAAAGCGCATTGCTAAACCCCTACTGCAGCGTGGTCTATTTACCTGAAAATCGCTGTAAGATAATTCTTGTGGGGGTAGTCATCTTGCCTGTCTGAGAAATACAAGGGACGGGCAAGATGCCCATCCCACAAAACCATCAAAATTAGACATCTGCTGGAAATTAAATATGCGTCAGCTATAACCCTTGTTCCAGACGCAAAATTACTCTGCGGGATCTTGCTACAGGTCTGGAACATTCTTTTTCACGCTTGATAAAATACAGATGAACCTCACCTCCTTCCCCTCTCCTTATTGATGAACCTCACCCCCTTCCCCTCTCCTTATTGATGAACCTCACCCCCTTCCCCTCTCCTTATTGATGAACCTCACCCCCTTCCCCTCTCCTTATTAAGGAGAGGGGTGGCTTTAGCCGGGGTGAGGTTCCCTCGTGTATTGGACTCAACCCAAAAGCGCGATATTTATAAACACCCTCTAAGTAATTAGGTGTAAATAAACACAACTATATCACGAAACGTAAATAACCCTGAAACCTTTACCAATGAGAAATGACAAATGACGACCCTAAAAGCGTTCGCTTTATTTATACCTACCTACTTAAGTTTTTCAGCGGATTTTCTTAAATCGTTCTTTCGCTTCTTTAAAAGCCTCTTGCATTACAGACTGAATTTTCTGGGGATCTGGTTTTTTACCCCCCATTAAATCACCAAAGTACACACAAGCACCTTCACCTAAAGACCAAGTATAAGCTGCTGCCCAAGAAGCCGCAATTACACTGCCCAAACCCGGTATAAATTTGATTAACTCTCGTCCTACAGCCTTGGCGAAAAAACCACCAGCGATCGCACTTACCACACCTCCAGCCTGGGATGGTGATAATGTCTGCCCGTATAATTTTCCTAATAGCCCCACCATGGATACTTGCAATGCCGTTAGTACTATCATAGTGGCAAAGGGTAGAGGTACAGCTGCCAGGGTAGCTGCCATAATTGTAAATGCGAGAATATAACGACGTCCCACATCCCGATAAAGGTTGCCAATTTCCTCGCTGGTTTCTTCATCTAATAATTGATGAATTGCCCTGGCTTCTGCTTCTGGGAGTAAATCTGCTAAAGTATTTCGTAGTGCTTCTAAGCCGTAAAATACGGGATTGTAGCCGTCTTCTTCTAGGGTAAAATCAATCAGGACAGATTTATCATATAATCCGTCAAAAGCTGACTGAATCGCCGTATATGCCCGATTTAATTCTGCAAATTCTGGTGGATATGGGGGATGATTATCTGTACCGGGAGAATACACCTCATGCAGACAAGTCACCGCTAACAAACAGGGAATATCTGGATATTTATCCCGTAATTCCTGGGTAATTTGCCGTAGGGTATCTGTAGCAAAATCATTAATTTTAACTGTCAAAATTAGCACTCTAGCCCCAGGACTATCTTGTTGCAAATTGCCAGCTAGTTCGCGAATAAGGGCTTGAGTATCTTGATTGACATCACCAAGTCCAACGGTATCCGTAAAAATAAGTAATGGTAAATCGCTGGAAGGATAGGCATAACGTTGGGTATTTTGGGTGTGGGGACGAAATCCCTGACCGACAATTTCTGCGGAAACTCCCGTTAATCCCCTGACAATGGAACTTTTTCCGGCTTGGGGTTTACCAATTAAAAGAGCTTGTGTAGTTGGGAGTTCTGCCCGAATTTCCTCTAAAATTTCTGCTACCTGAGCTTCACTGACACTAAACCAGCCCACAACCGTTTGTGATAATTGTTCTACGGGTAGGAGTTTTGTCAGTCCTGCAGTTGTCTTATTCCAGATTCTAGCAAGGGATTTTGTGGGAGAATCAGTGGGTGGTATATCAGCATTTTGTTGCTCAGTCATAGGCGTTAAAGGCTAAATCTGAGGTAATCTTTTAGGACACCTATTTTATTCCATGATAAAACGAACAAAGCCTCTATGCCCATTTGACATTCTCTGCTGACCCTACCTAGCACCACCCAATCAGCGCAGGGGTTCCCCAATTGTGCGATCAGAAACCGGGTTTCTTAGAGACTAAGTACGATCATATTTGATAGTTCACCCAGAGAAACCCGGTTTCTTGGGTCTTAAGGTTTACTTTATCAGGACTTACGCAACTGGCACATTTACCCTAAAACTGTCACATAGTAGTATTTTGTCTATAATGCCTATAAATCAAGGAACATAGAGTTTTATCTCAAATTTAAGTCTGTGTGCCAGTTACCATAATTTTGTGACGCTTCCGTAATTCCTATTTATAAAGAACCTCTTAGAGGTTGTTTGGAAAGTCAACAAGTATACCCGGAACCTCTGGAGGTAAACCTCTCTCCTAGAAGGAGAGAGGCTTTGAAACCCCACTTCCAGCATTAAAAGTTTTTCCGCTTCCCTCTCCTTCTAGGAGAGGGTTAGGGAGAGGTAGGGAAGGGGGGAAAGGGGGGTTAGGTTTACGCTTGTTTTAATGTTAATAACAATACTTTTCAAACATCCTCTTAGACTCTACAGGAATTTACAAGAAAAGGTATTGAACAACCATCAATAATTTATGTTAAATTGGGATTTTATTATCAAAACGGAAATATTTTGAGATGCTTTTAGAAGATATTAAAATATCCGATTTGCCATCAGTTTATTTATTAGAAAAAGATAGTTTGCCTAATTGTGCGGGTATTTACTTTGTATCTAACAGTAAAAACGAAATTATTTATATTGGTAGAACAATTAATCTTGTTGAAAGATGGAAAAATCACCATCGCTTTCAGCAATTGAAAAGGTTTAATAAGAAAGATAATATTAGTATTAGTTGGATAAGTTTTAATGATACCAATAATTTGAGCAATGTTGAAAGTGAGTTAATAGATTTATATAAACCACCTTTGAATTGGTCGAAAGTTGTATCACCAATTAGAAAAATAACTCCATCGGAAACAGCATTACAACAAAGTCTTCAACAGCTAGCTAAGTTAAATACCATGGTATTTGGATTTAATTCAATAGTTGAGAAACAAATACCAACAATATATTTTTTCTATCCTGTATATGGTAAGCGTGGTTTATCAGGAAGTATCAGGAGTGCATTAAAAAATATCAACAAAAAAGCTAGTATGTTAAAGTGGAAAGAATATAAAACAGAGCCTAAGTCTTTAGGCAAATTCGGTTATTGGGAAACTATTTATAACGGTATTAGGATAGAGTTAACTCCATTCCAGGGTTTAGTTCATTTTATGGAAGGTTGTGCATATAAATCTGTTGCTGGTGTGGAATTTATGGCTTTTAGTCAAGAACAACTAGAAGTATTTTTAGAAGATGCAACAGAGGTGGAGAAAAATAGTTTAAATGCATACGTTATAGAAGAAGATCCGATTCCTCTAGAAGTTGTTGATAAATATCAGCCTGATGAAGGGAAAGATATAAATAGAAATGTTCCTGAAGTAGAACCATGGGAGGAATTAGAACCAATGGCTGAAGGTGAAGTTAGAAAAATGAATCGTCAGTTTGTATATGTTGACGATGTTGAAATTGAAGTATGTATTAATGCCAATGGAAAGTATTTTGTTAGGTATAATGTTTATTGGTGCATAGTGTATGGAAACAGAAATATTAATCCGAATAAAAAACTAACAATAGAAAAAATTGAATATGCAGCAAACAGTCTACCTACCATTAGATGGTGTGGTTATAGGTTTAGATTTGAAACTATTGTATTTGAAGAAGATGATATGGAAGTTGAGAGTATATTGCTTCCATTAGCTATGTTTGAAGACTTAATGAAAGATATAAAATTTGGAAATCAAAAGCTGATAGAAGAAATTAAAAGTGGTGAATACAAGTCGAAACCAGATGACAGTGCATCTATAAAACTATTTGTTTGGTTGCAACGTAATTCCTTACAATCACTCCTACAAACCAAGAAACACTAAGAGTGCAAAGAAACCGGGTTTCTATGAGTCGGTAACCGATAATCAGAGTATATAAACCAAAAGAAACCCGGTTTCTCGACCCTCACGAGAGTTTTATATTTGTTTTATAAACACCCTCTAAGTAGATTAAAACTGATAACTTACACTATTCTCAATTAACCATCCTTCCCGTCTAGGAATTAATTCCCAGTCTCAAAGACAAAGTCTGATAAATCTAACAACTTGCACCATTCTCAACAAGTATAGAGAAACGGGGTTTCTAAACCAAAATGTAGGATTTTACAGGTCAATGATCTTAAGAAACCCGGTTTCTGAGATTGGTGCAAGTTATCACATAAATCAGACTTGGTAACAGTTTCAGCGTGTTTAAACCTGCTTAGTTTATAAGAAAAGGAAATTTATTTTCAAGCAGTTGACAACACTCAATGACATTAGTGCAAGTTGTTAGTTAAAACCTGCTATATTGGATACATTTTCATCAGGGTGAAGCAAGCGTGACACAAACAGATGCAAAGAAATCTACTTGGTTAACCAAGTCTCTGGCTTTTATTGAAAGGGTGGGGAATAAACTCCCCGATCCGCTGACATTGTTTTTCCTATTGTCTTTAGCGGTGATTGTGATTAGTGCGATCGCTGCTGGGTTGAATGTCTCTGTAGTTCATCCCGGAAACGGCAAAACTATCTCTGCTGTATCTCTACTGACACCAGATAGCATCCGCAAAATCTTTACTGACGCAGTTAAAAACTTTGCCGAATTTCCACCCCTAGCTACGGTGTTGGTTGCGATGTTGGGGGTTGGTGTTGCTGAATCCACAGGTTTACTCTCAGCTGCATTGCGGGAAATGGTGCTAATTTCTCCAGCAAAATTAATCTGTCCTTTTGTGGTATTAGCTGGTGTAATTGCTAATCTAGCTGCGGATGCAGGATATGTAGTACTTGTACCTTTGGGAGCGGTCATATTTTTAGCTTTTAACCGTCATCCTTTGGCTGGTTTAGCAGCAGCATTTGCAGGGGTTTCTGGGGGTTTTAGTGCCAATTTACTCATCAATTCCCTCGACCCTTTACTAGCAGGATTATCTCAAAGTGCGGCACAATTAATTAATCCTCAATATGAGGTAAATGCCACCGCTAATTATTATTTTATGGTGGTTTCTACGGTTTTAATTACTTTGATTGGTTGGTTTATTACTGAAAAAATTATTGAGCCGCGATTAGGAATTTACCAGGGAAATTTAGATTCTCCCATGGAACAATTAACAGCGAAAGAACGTAAAGGTTTACGGTGGGCTGGATATTCTTTATTAGCCTTTGCGGGATTAATTTTGGTAATGTTATTACCACCCCAAGGGATTTTACGTCATCCAGAAACATTTACTATCATTCCCTCGCCTTTTATTGATGGAATTGTGTTAATAATTGCCCTTATTTTCTTTATTCCTGGAGTTGTTTACGGTAAGGTTGCAGGCACAATTACAAATGATAAAGATGTGGCTAAAGCTATGGGAGATTCTATGGCTTCCATGGGATATTATATTGCTTTAGCCTTTATGGCTGCACAGTTTATCGCCTATTTTTCTTGGAGTAATTTAGGAGTAATTATGGCGGTAAATGGTGCGAATTTTATTAAAGCTACAGGGTTTACAGGTTTGCCATTACTATTAACATTTATTGTTGTCAGTGCTTTTATTAATCTATTTTTGGGTTCAGCATCGGCGAAATGGGCAATTATGGCTCCTGTTTTTGTGCCCATGTTTATGTTAATTGGTTACTCCCCAGAGTTGGTGCAAACTGCTTATAGAATTGGCGATTCAACTACTAATATTATTACGCCATTGATGCCTTATTTCCCTGTAGTGGTAGCCTTTGGGCAAAGGTATGATAAAAATTTGGGCATTGGAACTTTAATTTCATTAATGTTGCCTTATTCTGTGGCGTTTTTCTTGGGATGGGCAATTTTATTTACTATTTGGTTTTTCTTGGGTTTACCTTTAGGACCTGGTGCATTGATGAGAATTTAGTCACGAAATACAGGGAATAGGGAACTCTTAACAGGGAATAGGGAATAGGGAATAGGGAATAATATTCGTGTGTTTCTTTCATTTGTAGCGAGGGGGTTTTATTAACGAGAAAAGTTGGATTTTGAGATTAAGATATTTGCACTCTTAGCCAGTTTTTAACGCAGGTGCAAGATATGAGTTAATTACTTACTTCATAGATACCTCTTTACCTCACCTCGTCCAAAAGGAGAGGGGTCATTTACCTGAAAATCGCTGTCAGGTTCACTTATACCAATCCGTGTTCTAAAGCGTATACTCTAAGAGGATGTTGGGAAACTCTAAAAGCTTACTTAAAACCTCTGTGGGTAAACCTCTTTCCTACTAGGAGAGAGACTTTGAAACCCTCATTCCAGATTATAGGTTGGGTTGAGGTAGGAAACCTAACAAAAACCTATTTGCTGTTGGATTACTCTACTCAAAGCCACTGTTGCGTTTACACTTCGTACCACTCCGTGGAAACAAGCTACAACCCAACCTAGGAAAAGTTAAGTTTTTAGCCGTTGAGAGCATAACTCTCAAAATCGCGAGTCGAGAATAGACATCTTTGGAAATTAATTATGCGTTACCCGAAACCCTTGTTCCAGACGCGAAATTGCCTCTTTCAGAAGAGCTTTGCTAACGCGTCTGGAACATTCTTTTTCACCAGAGGTCTAATGGGAATTTCGTTCATTACGGTTCTGAATGCAAATTGGTATTACTTATGAATCTTGATTCCGATTCACTACGGAACCAATTCCTAACGCACCAATTACCAATAGACCGAAAATAGAACCAGGTTCTGGAATTGATGCTACACTAAATCCCTTAACTTTAAGACCTAAGCGACTACGAGCATTAGCTTTTTGAGGGTTCACAGCACCATCTTCCCAACTCATTTTGAGAATACCTGAAAGAGTGTCAATTTCCCTATCGCTGAGGAAATATGTTTCCCGTAAAGAAGTAAAACCTTCTTGATTAGTTGCTGTAGTAGTACTAAATAGAGGATTTACGTTTTCTCCATTGACGTTGTTAACTTCTATATAAACATTAGTACCTGGATCGACTTTTCCTTGTACAGTAGTTGCTCTTGTCCAAAGGTAAAATCCATTAAACAGGGAATCTATATTGCTTAATGTATAGTCAATGGGATTTTTATTGTCTAGTTGGAATGAAACTTTTTGATTGCTTTTATCCCAAGTCAAATTCCATCTAACTTCTTGACCATTAATCCAATCCCATTCCAACTGTTCGACAGGTTGAGAATCGTTAGATGGTCTCACACCAAATTCCCAGTCTGCACCACCTGCAGCACCAGCTCTACCCTCAACTTTCCAACCTAAATCAGTCCATCCATCTGGTGCAATCCGTTGTTCTTGGGTAATTTCTTGATTGTAAGAAATTGATTGAGTAATATTGATTGCTAAAGCAGATTGGGAAGCAAAAGTTAATCCTGCGAAAGTTGTCCCTAGAGCTACATAAGAAGACATTAAAAACTTTTTCATATTGATAAATTAATGAATGATAAAACTACAAAAAAAGTCAGGTTTCAAACAGATTGAAATCCTCACAAATGAATCAATTTACTCCAATCCTAATGTATTAGTAATTATACTATACCAATCCAATTTGATTCCTGAATCACTCCTAGAGACAGGGAACGGGGAATAGGGAACGGAGAAAACAGAAGAAGGAATAAAGGTGTAGTGAGTTTTGTAAGCGCACAGCGTAGGCTACGCCAACAAAAATCACATAGAAGTCCTATACCTGCTCCAAGTTATTTGTTTTGCAGAAACAATTATAATCTATAAAATTTTATATAAGAATCATAATTGATTATTCTTAGGTATACTGAAAACTAAACCTTTATACGGTAAAATCTTAGCCCATTTGGTTTTTCAAAACTCAAATACTAGTCCTATATACTATATAGGGTTGAATTTTCTCAAAAATCTGAAAAAACCGATGGTTTAGGTAAATTCCAGCCTTAATTAATAGATAAACTAGTAATAATAATTAATGTATTTCTCAATCAGTTAAACTTTTTATGAAAGATAAACAGTTTGATACAACTACATATGTAGAGCAAATAGCGTTGCTTATGAATTTGCAATTGCCAGATGAGTATCTTGATGGAGTGGTGGCGAACTTTGAGAGAATTAGGGTAATTGCTCAAATTGTGAATGAGTTTGCGCTACCAGAGGAAGTAGAAGCAGCACCAGTATTTGAACCGTGATTGTGTTAACTAGGGTCTGCTGAATAGCTTTAAAACTCTTATAGCGCTTCCTAATCTGCTGAAGTACAAAAGGGCATCCCTGCCCGTCCTGATTCTACCAATTCTGTTTGTATTGTATACCCTGCACTGTAGACACGGAGTGGCTTCTGTAAGTAGGCTTTGCCTACAACTGAAATTTGCTATAAATTGCATATTCAGGACGGGGGAGACGCCCATCCGACAAAAAACTGATAATTTTTGTTTATGCAAATTAGATGTGTTTTGGCTTATTGCAAAAATTTTTGATTTGGTCTCATTAATAAACAATAATCCTCAAGATTGTGCTTTCCTTTCCAAAATGCTCAAATTATTGATAATAATTGTCATCTGGCTCACGATATTTCAAGGTTTACAAGCTCTGTTTTTGTGATATAATAGGATAAACTTAGGCATTGCCATGCAAATTTTTATGTCATGATTCATTGACAATACGAGAAGAAGATTTTTGTCAAGGATGTTAGTTCAATAAGAAAAATGGGTTTCATAAATACAGTAGTTTGAACAAAATTTTAATGACAAACCCATTTCTGGTTACCAGGCTCAGCCTGGTAACTAGGGTTTGGAGGCTCTGCCTCATGGTTATCGCCCTTGAAAGTGCAAGTTGTTAGTTTAAACAAATTTGCCTAATTAATAATGTGTAGTTTACGAAGGGAAAACTATGTCTTTTTGGGACTATGAAATTGAAGATGAACTTCAACGAATGAAGCAAGAGTTAAAACGCTCTGGTAATTTAAACTTTGGGAATAATTCTGATAAGAAAAATTTAGATGCAGTTTTAAACAAGTTAAATGACCTTGTAGGAATGGAGAATATTAAACAAGAGGTAAATACTCTGATTAATTTTCTCAAAATACAGCAAATTCGCCAAGAACAAGGTTTAAATAATATTTCTGTAACGCTTCATTCAGTATTTTGTGGTCCTCCTGGTACAGGTAAAACAACTATTGCTCGTTTGATGGGTGAAATTTATCGAGAACTTGGTATTCTCTCGAAAGGTCATCTTGTGGAAACAGATAGATCGGGATTAGTTGCAGGATATGTTGGACAAACTGCTATTAAGGTGGATGAATTGGTTGAGTCAGCCTTAGATGGAGTACTATTTATTGATGAAGCATATGCATTAGCACCCGAAGGTTCCAGAAATGATTTTGGACATGAAGCTATCGATATTTTACTTAAAAGAATGGAGGATTATCGAGATAAGTTAGTAGTTATCGTTGCTGGCTATGCAGATGAAATGTCGAGATTTATTGACGCGAATCCAGGTTTACAATCGAGATTCAATAAATATTTTTATTTTGAAGATTATAAGCCGAAAGAATTATTAAGCATTTTTCTCAATGTTTGTGGGCATAATAATTATAAAGTTGCTCAAACGACAGAAGAAATTTTAATGCACAAGTTTACAAGTTTGTATGAAAATCGAGATAAAAATTTTGGTAATGGCAGATTAGTCAGAAATATTTTTGATAAAACAATTGAGAAACAAGCAAATCGAGTAGTCAAACTGTCTGAGTTGAGCAAAGAAAAAATTATGGCTATTTTGCCAGAAGATATTCCTGAGTAAAAATAACAGGACTTACGAATGAGGATAACTTGATATTTCTTGTGCTTTCTGATTCAAGCTAATCTACAAATCTTTCCTCATTATTTTCTTAGGTAATACCAAGAAATAAATTATCCCATATTGTGGGGTAGGCATCCCTGCCTGCCCATTATACAGCCATCCCTGCTTGCCCATTATACAGGCAAGGATGCCTGTACCACTATCAAATTTTGGGATATTTTTTTATTTGCAAGTTCCTTATGTCATATCTTGCACCACCCTAAGAAACCGGGTTTATTGATAATCGCTAACTGAAAAACCTTAATTTTTGGTTGATAAACCCGGTTTCTCTGCGCTTGTTGCAACTGGTGCAAGATGTGAGTTATTCCACTATCCATTAGTAATTTTTCTAATAAAATCCTCAATCACTTCTTTTTTTACAGAAATCATTCGATTAATAAAAGCATCAACACTTTCTTCAGGATAATGTGGATTTTTCGTTAATGAACTAGTAAGTTCTAAGATGTCAAAAGCAAATGGGGTATTCAAACGTTTACTAATCATTGAATACAATTCTTTTAATTCAGCGATGTGTTCAGCCAAAGAAATTTCTCTGGAAGATGAATAGTTAGTTTCTAGTTTGCGATTCAAGATATCTTGCAAATTATCATACTCAGCGAGAATAGTACTTGTATTATGCCTGATAAAGATATGATAACGTTTAAATTTATCACTTTCTTTCTCTGGTAAAAAAGGAATATACTTTGGGTCATACTCTACAATCAAAACACGAAATGACTTCCCCTTAATTTTGGGATATTCTGATTCTTCAAAAGAAAAATCAATCACTTCAAAGTTCAAGCGAAATGGAATATATTTTTTGAGCTTATTTAAAAAATCAGTTTTGTCATCCAAATTTGATAAACCTGTAGCTGTAAAGGTTTTATCTTTTTTGTTTTCCTCAACACCGAAAATAATTACACCACCAGATTTATTACCCATACCAAGAATATCTTTAGCTAGTTCTGTTATATTTTCTGGTAATTCTCTTTTAAAATCTAAATCATCATATTCTACTGTCTTATTACGTAATAATTCACGAAAGCTTTCTCGACTAGGAGACTCAAAAAATCGAGAAAACTCTTCTTAAAATCCTTTAGATTGATTTGACATCCTGTTATTGACCTGTATAAAGTTAAGATACAATATCTACTTAACTTATTATATTTTAAGTAACTGATTGGAATCTTAGGGACTATTTATCAAGTAAACCTTAAAAGTCTATGGTGTTCGAGAAACCGGGTTTTTCTCGGTGGAGTATCGAATATTATCGTACTTAGTTGATGAAAAACCCGGTTTCTTAGGTCTTAAGATTCACTTTATAAATCACCTCTGAAAGCTATTCGTCGCAGGAGAAATTAATATTGATTGCAGCAGTAGCGCGTTCCCGTGAAGATGTTATTGGTAACAAGAACATCAAAGATTTTGAAAATATTCCTAATCTGAGATTAGAAAACTGGTTGTAATCTTAAATTTGAAAAACCAGGTTGGTCAATTTATAAATGATGTGTTTTGATTAACTCAAAAACTTCCTCACTAAGCTATTGTGCTTTTAATTTGTATTAAAGGGCAGGCAGGGATGCCCCGCAGTCGCTACAACGGGGGGAACCCCCCTCCGGGTACTCGCTCCGCGAGAAGCAAGCTACGGTAGTTGTACCCCTACTCCTTCGGAGAAGGCTGAGTCGCAAGCGACACGCTGCGCGGTAAGCGGAGCTATGCCGTAGGCTTTACGCCAACGGGGAAGCAAGCTACATGGGGGAAACCCCCTTAGACGCGGAGCGGCTTCTCGAAGAGTAGACCACACTACCTCACCGCAACGCGCTG
>JASJCY010000151.1 GCA_030065825.1 Nostocaceae cyanobacterium
CTACCGAGGTAGTCTTACCATCCCTCCACGTCCGTTTAAAGTCTCCCAATGCCCTGTGGCGACTACTCCCCAATTATACCAGAAAGCCGTCCTATAAGGACGGGGAGCCTGTTATCCCATCATTTTCGGTCAACAGCAGAAACTTTGACCGATTTAGTACCGCTTTCAGCTAACAGTCTCGGTCGAAACTTTATGCAACAGGGGTTGCTATCGATCATTTTAACATGAGGACAGCAATTAAAATCGCCAACGGCTTACCCCCATGCATAAATGATACTGTTGGCGAATTAATGAATGGTCTAGCCCCTCATTTCTCGTTCCTTGCCTCTTTTCAGGAATGCAGCGATTGAGGCTCCCGCCTCAAATCCTGGCGGTCGCCGGGAGCCTCTGGTGAGTGCATTTCCAGGCGGTCGCCTGGAAAACCGCTCAAACCCTCTTCCTTCAGTTGACAACGTTGCCTGTTGCCTTTTGCCCGTTCCCTTCTTGTTGAGAATAAGAAAGAAAGATTCTCATCTTCCTGGTTGATTGTTAAGTTTTATGAAAATTTCAGAAAATAATATTTCTCTACCAAATAAAAAAAATCTGAAAACTTTTTTGATTTTGCAGCAACGAGATTTCAATAGTTACAACGCCATATTTTTTGCTATAATAAAGTATGGCTGAGTTTACCATGCAATTTTTTTTGTCATGATTTTTTGACAATTTCCATTAAATACTGTGTCAAGGTAAAGGCATCTACTCCCAATTCACTCCGTTTCCCTGCGGCTAAAATTCCTGTTTGCGCGTGCCACCATGTAGCAGTTGCGACAATATGAACTACAGGTATTTCTCGTAAAATTCCTTGAGCTAACAATCCACCCAGTAACCCAGTTAACACGTCTCCACTACCACCCCGTGCCAAAGCTGGGGTACTTTCGGGATTAATCCAAACTTGACCTTGGGGGTTAGCGATGGCAGTTCTTGCCCCTTTCAACAATACTATCGCCCCACTTTGTGCTGCTGCTTCCCGCACTGCTTTAATTCTATCTTTTTTCCCATCGGCAATATGGGGGAATAACCTCGTGAATTCACCAGCGTGGGGAGTCAAAATAGTTGTAGTCCTTTTTAATGGTGAGGGGAAAGGAGGGGTTGCCATCCTCGCCAGGATATTTAAAGCATCAGCATCGAGAACCAAGGGGACTGTGCTTTCTAACACCTGTTCTACAATTACATGGGCATCGGTAGTTAATCCTGGACCACAAGCGATCGCATTAAATGAGTTGAGGTCAGTTTTGGCTGGTAATTGCAGTTGGGCGATCGCTCCTGTTTCTGTTTCTGGACAGCCGATAATTAATGCTTCTGGCAGTTGAGAGACCAAAAGGGGCTTAAGGGACTCAGGAACCGCTACAGAAAGCATTCCTACCCCACTTGCTCTTGCTCCCAAAGCGGTTAAAATTGCCCCACCTGCATAGCGACGGGAACCGCAAATTAACAGCAAATGTCCTTCTTTATATTTATGTGTAACTGGCGATCGCGGCAAAATTGTAGAGACGGGTTCCTTGAAGGATAATTTTGTGTTTGTATATGGGAAATTTGTAGCAAGAATCGATAATGCTGTTGTTTTTGTGATGCGTTTAACATTGGGATTTTCACCCAGTACTGCTTGCACATCTGCCCAAGGAATATCAAAATCAATTAACTCTGGGTTTCCTACATAATCTAACCCTTGGTCTTGCAATAAACCCAACTTCCACAAACCCAAACATAATGTGTGGGTAGCACGGATAGCAGTTCCCAGCACTTCCCCTGTATCTGTGTGCAAACCAGAAGGCAAATCGATACTAATAATCGGTATATTCCATGCGTTGAAATGATTAATGGCAGTGGCTAGGGTATTTTCGATTGCTCTTTCTAACCCAAAGCCAAACAAACCATCAATTAACAAATCACAATCTGGTAATTCTTCAAGATATTGATAACAAGGGATACCCAAACTCTGAGCATACTGCAAGTGCTGTGCTGTTAATTCTTTATGCTTCAAAAAAGGAGAATATATGCAAATCTTATATCCACGAAAGTGCAACTGACGAGCAACAACTAAGGCATCTCCTCCATTATGACCGGGACCTGTGAGAATACCAACAGTAGGAAGAGGAGAGGGGGAAGAGGGAGGAGAGGGGGAAGAGGGGGGAGAGGGGGAAGAGGGGGAGATGAGGGGAGAATTGTTTTCCCATATCTGGTGAACTCGACGGGAAATAAGTCCTGCGACTTTTTCCATTAAAGCCGCTACAGGCATTCCCGCTGCAAAGATACGTGCTTCAATATCGCGCATCTGTTGAGCTGTTACTACCACTTGGGAAATCAGTTCTTGCCTGTTGTGCATGAGTGATGAATTCTAAGTGTTAGATTTCATCTTAACCTAGTGTCGTGTCCAAACTCCATTGGTTGGGTAAGTATAGAAAAACGGGGTGTACCGCAAGTTTAGCGCTAAGGACAAATGAATATTCATTTCCTTCCTCTTACCCTTTTTCCTGTTCCTTGTTTCCTGTTTCCTGTTTCCTGTTCCCTGTTCCCTATTCCCTGTTCCCTATTCCCTGTTTTTCTTAGGAGATAACTCTACCTGCAATTATGGGAGGAAAGAGAATTTGACTTGTTTGCAAAAGTTATCCTTGAAGATTAAACAAATCTACTGCTTAATATGCAAAAATATGCTATTTTGAGACTTTCCAGAAGAGATTAACTCAAAGGCTTTGACTAATTCCTAAATCGCAGGTATTTTAGAGTATGTTGTTCACAAACAAAACAAAGACACCCTCAAGGCTGAAATAATGGCATTTTTTATGACTAATTTGCAGAGAATATTCATAGCTACAGGAATGGTAATTACAGCTTCTTTGGTTGATTTTTGTGATGCAAAGGCTCTATCGATTCCTGAAAAAGAAAGTTTCTTAATAGCCCAAACCCTAGGAGGGATAGAACGGAAAATCTCTCTGGAAGAAATACCACTGCCTGTGATGAGTTCAGTCAAAGCTGCTACAGGTGCTGAACCTACTACAGCAGGGGTTGAGTTAAAATCAGATGGTTCCCTTGTCTATGAATTAGCAGGTAAAAATCAACAAGGTTTTGAATTTGAAGTAGAAGTTACTCCCAGTGGCAAAATTATCGAAGTTGACGAGCAAATAGACCGTAGTGCAATTCCTGAAAATGTCACGAGAGCTCTCAGGAAGTGGTTGCCAGATGCCCAAATTATTAGTAGTTGGAGGAGTACCCGTCTCGGTGAATTTGTTTATGAATTTGTCCTGGAGGATTTTTGGCTAGAAATTTCTGCTGATGGGAGAAAGGTTATTATTAATCAAAGGGAACGTTCATAAGTCAAAAGTCAATTTGATAATTGGAATGTTGAGAATTATAGTCATAATCAATGAGAGATTTGCGATTTGTTATTGATGTGCCATTATTTTTATAATTCACCTATGTATTAGGGGGAAATTCAAAAAATATACTCATGAAGACATTTACACTTGATAGTTGGCATAATTGGCAAAAAATTTTCGCTGCCACAGTAACTGCAAGCACGATTACTTTTACTAGCAATGTTGCCTTTGCCCAAACACTTAGGGGTGCTGGTGCTTCCTTTCCTGAACCTCTTTATCAGCGTTATATCGCCGAATATGAACAAGAAACAAATAAAAAGTTTAAATACACAGCCATTGGTAGTGGTGGTGGGATTCGGTTATTTAGTAATAAGTTTATAGACTTTGGTGCTACTACTTTAATTCCTACTCCCATTGAACAAAATCAAATGAAAGATGGGTTACTAATGGTGCCGACTGGGGGAGGTTCAATAGCCATTGTTTATAATCTGCAAAACGTAACTACTGATATTAAATTATCTCGGAAGAATCTGGCGAAAATATTCACTGGTGAAATTGCTAACTGGAGACAGGTTAATCCGCGTTTACCTGACAAAAAAATCCAGGTAATAGTGCGTTCTGATAGTAGTGGTACTAGTTTTATTCTCACTAAATATTTGCGTCAGATTACGAAGGGAAAAATAGCAGCAAGTCGAAAACCTAACTGGGGATTTGAGGTTTTTGCATCTCGTCCCCAAGATAGTGGAGTAGCTGGGGAAGTTCAGCGAATTGATGGTGCTATTGGCTATGTGCAAGTAAGCGTTGCTCAAAAAAATAATCTGCCTATAGCTAGGATTCAAAATCAAGCTGGTCGTTATGTGAGACCAACTTTAGAAGAGACTAAAAAAGCTTTAGCTAATGTCAAATTCAAAGAAGACTTTACCATTGAAGATATTAATGACCCAGAAGATGGTTATCCTTTGGTCAGCTTAACTTGGCTGTTAGTTCATAAAAAGTATCCTAATCAAGACATGGTAACAAAAACTAAGGATTTGTTGACATGGATTTTAACTAAAGGTCAAGAATTTAATGAGGAGTTACAATACACAAAAATTCCCGAAGATGTTGCTAAAAAAGTGATTGAAACTGCGAATAAGGATTTGAGGGTTCGTCCTTATTAAAACTTGATTCTAAACCCTATTAATAGAGTATTTTTGTGTCAATAAGACATAATTTACCCATTGATTTTTTAAAATTTTGATTTATCAGGGTCTTGTTTTTTTTGAATTTTGATTTTTGCTATCACTCTTATTGTTTGACTAAGCATATTTCATATTCATAAAGTGGAATTGGACGGGCAAGAATGCCTTGATGAAGTGGAATTGGACGGGC
Organism: Nostocaceae cyanobacterium; assembly: GCA_030065825.1. Taxonomy (GTDB): domain Bacteria; phylum Cyanobacteriota; class Cyanobacteriia; order Cyanobacteriales; family Nostocaceae; genus JASJCY01. Next base: position 4,725 of record JASJCY010000151.1, read on the forward strand.
AAGAATGCCTTGATGAAGTGGAATTGGACGGGCAAGAATGCCTTGATGAAGTGGAATTGGACGGGCAAGGATGCCCATCCCACAATAGTTTCATTATCTATCTTTCTTTGTACTTCATGTTCTTGTAAAATTCTCTATATTTGTGTGAGGAGGAGATAATAAAAAATTATGAAAAAAATGGGAGTGTCATTGCCCCTAACTTCAGTCATACTGGGTTTTAAGTTATTCATTGTACCTCCAGTTTTCGGGCAAACAAATGTTAGTAATCCACTATTAAATGCGCAAATAACTGCAAATTTGCCAGAGAATAATATAGAGGAGACATCAGAAATTCTTGGTTCAACAAATCCTGCTGAGAAGCAGATTCAACCAATCAAAAAAATTGATAGCATAAATGTTAATAGTATAAATAAATCTCTGGGTTCATTCTCTGTAACAAATTTCAATTTCAATTCTCTAAGTTTTCTGGAAAAACAATCTTTAAATAATTCTTCTCAACTATCCTTTGATAATCGATTACATTTAGCAACTTTTAATTCAGAATCTGAAGTTGAAGAAAATTTTGCTAATCACAAACTACAAGCACAAATCGAAGGATATAACGAATTTTCTAATTCTTTCGAGGAAATCATTAATGTCGATCAATTAGAAGATGTTACTCCTGACCATTGGGCTTATGAAGCACTGCGTAACTTAATAGAAAACTACCGATGTATTAATAGTTCTGTAGACAAAACATTTAATGGAAATCGGGCTATGACCCGTTATGAATTTGCGGACATGTTAAATAGTTGTCTGCTAAAAATTAGGCGTTCAATTGAGGGTTTAAACAATAAATTTTCTACTCAGGAAGACTTGGCAATTTTCCAAAGACTGCAAACAGAATTTGCCGAGGAACTGGCTACTATACAAACTAAAATTGACAATCAAGAGAGACAGATAACTTTTTTAGAAGAACGTAATTTTTCTACTACTACAATTTTACGGGGACAAGTAGATTTTTTAGCTGCCAGTGTATTTGGCGATCGCAAAGCGGTTTCTGCTGGGGAAAGTCCGACAGAAGATTTAGATTCTAATATCACCTTTGCTGGTAGAGTGGTATTAAACTTCGATACCAGTTTTACAGGCAAAGACCTATTACGTACCAGACTGCAAGCGGGAAATGTAAATAACTTAGGCAGCGGTGTCACTGGCACAGCAATGACGAAGATAGCTGGTGCTACCAATACAGATAATGATGTCAGAATTGGCAAATTATTTTATCGTTTTCCTTTAGGGGACAAAGCTTTAGTTTATCTTGCAGCAGCGAGTCAGTCCTCTAGTGATTTTGTTCCCGTTTTGAACCCTGCCTCAACTATTTCCGTGTTTGGTTTTTACAATCCTATCTACGATCTTGGTTTTGGTGCTGGTGGGGGAATTTACTATCAATTGACTGATGAAATTGGTGCTGCATTAACTTACTATACTGCTTCTAATTCCGATCCTCAGCCAGGAAAAGGTTTATTTAATGGTGATTATACAGCTTTAGGTCAAATCACATTTACACCCTCAGACCGATTGGGTATTGTTTTCAGCTATGCTCATTATTATTCCCCTGAACCTGAGTCTACCAACAATGTTACCAGTTTCATTGGCAGTGAATTCGCTCAATTCCCTTTTGGAGAAAATACAGCTACTTCTAGCGACAATTTTAATCTTGCAGCTTCCTATCAAATTAGCGATCGCTTAAAAGTAGGAGGTTGGCTTGGTTATACTAATGCCGTTGCTGAATCTTCTTTCTCTTCCCCGGATAATGGTTTGAATGTTTTTCGAGGTGCGGATGCAGATATTTGGACTTGGGCTTTTGCTGCTTCCTTTTCGGATTTGGGTAAACTTGGTAGCAGTTTAAATTTTATTTTGGGAATGCCTCCGAAGCTAAGTGATAATGATATTTCTGGACGAAGAGATACTGATACTTCTTATCATATTGAACTGTCTTACAAGTATCCACTCACTGAACGGATATTTGTTACTCCTGGATTTTTTGTAATTACTAATCCCGAACATAATGCAGAAAATGATGCAATTTGGGTAGGAGTTTTACGCACTACCATTCAATTTTAATTCCCAAAAAAAAAATTATGTTGTCCATGATGGGTAATTATTTAGCATAAAAGGGAACAAGGAATAGGGAATAGGGAACAGGGAAAACAAAGCCATTACACCAGTAGCTGATGGAGTTGACCTTACATCTTGCACCTGCATCAGAAACCGAGTAACTTCGGGGAATATTGACCTGTCAAAACCCAAATATGTATGAATGTTTATAAACCCAGTTTCTCGGTGCTTATTGAAAATGGTGCAAGATATGAGTTACCTATCAGCAACTCCACGGCAGTATTTCAAGAGATTTTGTCCCCCACAAAGGACATTAGCGTAGTGAGACGAAATCCGACTTAAAACCTTGCTTGGGGGACTGGTTAAAGTCATAATCTGTGTCAATAAGTACTAATACTTGAAAATGACCAAAAATCAAGATTGCAAATATCACCTTTTTCTACTACCCTACACTAGCTATAAAGTAATAGTTGAAACCCTTGTGATACCAGCATTGCAAATGATTTGCTTTTAATAATAAAATTATCTACCGACAAAGACTTATCAAAATCTTTGCGATTGACTGAATATAGTTGATACACTGTAATCTGATCACCTAATTAGCTACTCAGTTATGACTAGTTTTGAACAAAATAATCAAATGGAAGTTCCAGATATCCAGTCAGAATCATCTTCTGCATCAAGTCAAACAATGTTGTCTTTTCTGAAGGTAATTGAGTATTTCAGTTTAGCTACTTTTGTAGGTTCAGCTATCATTAATCTTCTGATTCCAGGTTATCAAAGAATTGCCATAATTGCTGCTGTTTCTCTGGCTATCTTTATTTTTCTATTCCTGATCAATTTTCAACAGTTTAAGGCTAGTCGTCAAGCTGCCTATAAACGTGATATCCAGACAAAAGCCCAACTCTATCTCATGAATAATCAGAATAGCTTAAGCAAGAATCCAGTACTAACAGCAAGAGGAAAGGCTTTAGAATATGCTCAAGAATTGATTGAGGATTACAAGAGAACTCGAAGAAAATCGAGAATTCTTTACTATGGTTTGCAAATAGGAACAATTATCTTCTCTGGGGTTACACCCATTTTAGTTTTAGTAGACAAATTGGAAGCTGGTCAAACTTGGCTAAAATGGCTGCCTGTAATTTTTCCTGCTATTGCTTCTATAGTCGCTAGTGTTGTCACCTCCTTTCCTTTTCAGGAAAATTTTATTTCTGCTAACACAACCGTTGAATTATTAGAAGCAGAACAAGAAAAATTTCTCTTAGGAATCACTCCATTGTATCGTTGCTATGACTCAGTTGACGAAAACGAACAAGAACAAAAGGCAAAACAGTCAATCGAAAACTTTATTATTCAAGTGAATAACATTCATCTCAAGCAAGTACAAGAAACTAGCCAAGCTAAGAAAAAAGAAGAAGAGGAAAAAACAACACAAACAGCACAACAATCTAACTTATCAACAAGCCAACAGGCTTAACTAATTGTTGACGGTTCAGTTTACCGTATTCAGGGTATGCAGAGAAGACGCAACAAGCTTTTCTGCTACCTCAATCCTTACCGAACTCATCATCTTAGTAAATATCTAGGGGAATAGGGAATAGGGAATAGGGAATAGGGAATAGGGAATATCAATTTCAAAAAATACTACTGCACAGCAATTATCTGAATCTGTTGCCTGTTGCCTGTTGCCTTTCCTAAGGGAATAGGGATTTGCCACTCAAGAAATTGCACTTGTAAACTCTTTGTATAGATAAAAAAGCTGAGGCAAAAAGACAAATGCAATTCATTCCTCCTATGACCATGATGGACTTCTTTCGCAAAAGTGAAGGTACTTGGTTTACTCAACGCATTGTCCATCACTTTGACTTAGTAGCTGATGAATCTGGGGAATCAAATTTGATTGTGCAGGTTGTAGAAAAAGACGACCCCAGGGTAAAAAAAGTATGTGAGCAACAAGGTATCGATCCTGCAAAAGCCATGGGAGGAGGAAGTTTTATGTGGCAGGACAACCTTGACGATAATGAACCCAATCCCAATTATGCTGCTGTTCTAATTGATGTACCTGATGACGAAACTGGTCTTTCTGGCAAACTAATTCGCAACGAGGGTTATGTGGAAAAAATTCCCGTTGTTTGTCGCTACTGGTTCGGCAAAGATGGTATTTTGACCATTGATACTGAGTATGACAAAAATCAAGGGCAAGAAAGGTGTTGGTTCATCACAGATGATTTTCGTGTTCGCGTAAGTACTGTACGGATGATGAACGGTGTAAACTTGATGACTTACTGTTCTGAACGTCGTTGCGTCTCGGCAAATGCTTTACAAGAAATGATTCACCGCAATTTAGCTAGAAGTTCAGAAATCAGCCACATTTAAAATAGATGGTCATGTGGGGTTCTCATCCTCCCCCATTGTTTTGATACCCAAGTGAGTTTTTTGGGGAGTCTCTTACTATAGCGCTAGAGTTTTTTGCCTGGTCAGTTAACTATAGCGCTAGAGTTTTTTGGGGAGTCTCTTACTATAGCGCTAGAGTTTTTTGCCTGGTCAGTTAACTATAGCGCTGGAGTTTTTTGGGGAGTCTCTTACTATAGCGCTAGAGTTTTTTGGGGAGTCCGTTACTATAGCGCTAGAGTTTTTTGGGGAGTCTCTTACTATAGCGCTAGAGTTTTTTGGGAGTCTGTTACTATAGCGCTAGAGTTTTTTGCCTGGTCAGTTAACTATAGCGCTAGAGTTTTTTGGGAGTCTGTTACTATAGCGCTAGAGTTTTTTGCCTGGTCAGTTAACTATAGCGCTAGAGTTTTTTGGGGAGTCTCTTACTATAGCGCTAGAGTTTTTTGGGGAGTCCCTTACTATAGCGCTAGAGTTTTTTGGGAGAGTAAGACAATTACATTACGGATTGTTGCTTTATTAATCAAAATTGGGACAGGTGTTTCTCAAATCCCGTATTCTGGGATGATTGAGGCACTATGAGTTACTGCTCCATGTACAGACCGTTTCTTGAGTATTTAGAGCAAGAACTGTTTAAAAGGTTCGACTTGCAACCAAGGTCTATTCCATCTGGTTTAGAATATCAAGTCAGCGAACGTGGTAGACATCCGGCAACCATTCGCAGTTGGTGTTATCAATGTCCACAGTTGCGGAAAATTCGCTATACATACATTGATGCCGGAGATAGCGCTCAAATTTTTAACAGCGTTATCTACCCTAGCCATCACTATGACTTACCCCTATTAGGAATTGATTTTTTGTCCTTTGGCAAAGTCAAAAACCTAATTGTCCTTGACTTCCAACCCTTGTTTCAAGATGAAGCATATCAGAGGAAATACATAGAGCAACTGAAAATCTTACACGATAATTATCCTGATTTGGCGCAAGATTTAGAAATGAAATTCTACGATGCCAATCAGTATTTTTCTAAGTATCTCCTATTCGCGAAAACAGACCCGGAAACGATATCTACACGCTTATTTGCTGCCTATCAAGATTACTTAAATTTGTATTGGCAAATGCTAGAGCAAGCTACACCGCTCACAGACCCAGAAGATATCCAGCTAATTGTCAAAGCTCAAAAAGACTATGACCAATATAGTGCTGAACGAGACCCAGCATCCGGCTTGTTTAGCAGTTACTTTGGTCACGAATGGTCTGAGCGCTTCCTCTATGAATTTTTGTTTGAAGATGCCGTTCCTCTAGCAGTCAGCCTAGGAAAAAAATGACGCTCTATCAGCCGTTTCTCGACCACGCAATTTCCTACATGGAATCACGCTTGGAACTACAGCCCTATCCTATCCCAAAGGGATTTGAATCTAAAGTTGCCACTGTAGGTAAGGGCAAAAACCAAGAAGAAGTTCTCACTACCAGTTATGGCTTTCAAACTGGGAAATTACGGCAAATTCGAGCGGCTCATGTCCAAGGGGGAAAATCTCTGCAAGTCCTCAATTTCGTAATTTTCCCGCGATTAAACTATGACCTACCTTTTTTTGGGGCGGATCTAGTGACATTGCCGGGAGGACACCTCATCGCCTTGGATATGCAGCCCCTATTCCGGGATTCACCAACATATCAGGCAAAGTATACCGAGCCGATTCTGCCCATCTTCCATAATCATCAACAACATCTTACCTGGGGCGGAGACTTCCCCGATGAGGCACGTCCCTTTTTCTCTCCCGCTTTTCTTTGGACTCGTCCCCAAGAGACAACTCTTGTGGAAACCCAAGTATTTGCAGCATTTAAAGACTATCTCCAAGCTTACCTGGATTTTGTCGAACAGGCAGAACCAGTGAGCGATTCCCAAAGTTTAGCAGCTATTGAAGAAGCGCAACTACGTTACCTGCGTTACCGTGCTGAGAAAGATCCAGCACGAGGCATGTTTAAGCGTTTCTACGGCGAAGAATGGACGGAAGAGTATATCCACGGCTTTTTATTTGATTTGGAAAGAAAATTAGCCGCGATCGCCTAGGTTGGAGTGAGGAGTTAACAGTTTGTAGGGGCGTAACGCTTACGCCCAGAAGTTAGGAGTTTGTAGGGGCGCAATGCTTGCGCCCAAAAAACGCGAAACACTTGCGCCCAAAAAACGCGAAACACTTGCGCCCAAAAAACGCGAAACACTTGCGCCCAAAAGACGCGCAACACTTGCGCCCAAAAAACGCGAAACACTTGCGCCCAAAAAACGCGAAACACTTGCGCCCAAAAAACGCGCAACGCTTCCTTGCTCTTACCTTGTTAAAAGTTCCCCATTCCCCATTCCCCATTCCCTATTCCCCATTCCCTATTCCCTATTCCCTATTCCCTATTCCCCATGAGGATCTGGTGATTCCCATAAGTCTTAGTAAATGTAAAGAAATATAACAAGATGTGATTTATTGAAAACAATTTTTAACAAATAAGGGGACGATGGCGTTGTATAAAGATAAATTGAAAGTAAAAATAACAGTTACGGGTTAACGAAATCCTTATATTGGTCTGGTTTTTGGCACTTTCATATTAATATGAACTTTTGTGAAAAAAGATTTAACCAGGAACCCAGAAAACCTTAGACTGATACCTTGAGAACTGTTATTGCTCTTTGTCAGCTGTTCACACAGTCTGATACCAAATCAAACTAAAACTGATACATTCAGTTTTTCAGGCAAAGGATTCTTAGCCAAACAACTAGGAGATTGAATCGATGTTAGATGCATTTGCAAAAGTAGTTTCCCAAGCTGATGCCAGAGGAGATTATCTCACCGCAGCACAAATAGATGCTCTGAGCGCTATGGTTGCAGATGGCAACAAGCGCATGGATGTTGTTAACCGTATTACAGGTAATGCATCTGCAATTGTTGCTAATGCTGCTCGTTCTCTGTTCGCTGAGCAACCCCAGTTGATTGCTCCTGGTGGTAATGCTTACACCAACCGCCGTATGGCTGCTTGCTTGCGCGATATGGAAATCATCTTGCGCTATGTAACCTACTCTATCTTCTCTGGAGATGCTAGTGTCCTAGATGACCGTTGCTTGAATGGTCTGCGGGAAACCTACTTGGCATTGGGAACCCCTGGTGCTTCTGTAGCAGTAGGCGTGCAAAAGATGAAGGAAGCCGCTCTTGCTATTGCTGGCGACCCCAATGGTATCACCAGAGGCGATTGCAGTGCCCTGATGGCTGAAGTAGCTGGCTACTTTGATCGTGCAGCTGCAGCAGTTGCATAAGCTAGCAAGTGTTATTAGCTGACATATTGTCAGTCGGGAAAATAAATATCAACCACAAGTTTGTCAAAAGGGAGATACCAAAGCCATGAAAACCCCCCTAACTGAAGCGGTAGCAACCGCAGATTCCCAAGGAAGATTCCTCTCCAGCACCGAAATCCAAGTTGCCTTCGGTAGATTTCGTCAAGCTAGTGCTAGCTTAGAAGCTGCAAAAACCTTAAGTTCCAATTCTCAACGTCTGGCAGAAGGTGCAGCTCAAGCTGTATACAACAAGTTCCCTTACACCACCCAAATGAATGGTCCCAACTACGCTTCTACCGCTACTGGTAAATCTAAGTGTGTACGGGACATCGGCTATTATCTGCGGATGGTGACCTACTGCTTAGTAGTTGGTGGAACAGGTCCAATGGACGATTATTTGATTTCTGGTTTGGCTGAAATCAACAGCACTTTTGAGTTGTCTCCTAGCTGGTATGTTGAAGCTCTGAAGTACATCAAAGCTAACCATGGTCTCAACGGTGATCCCGCTGTTGAAGCTAATTCTTACATTGATTATGCAATTAACGCTCTGAGCTAAACAGGGTTTTTTGCCCGGAAAGTTAAGCAGCTTTGTTGGCAAAAGTCTAGGAGTTGCTTAACTTTCCGGGTAGTTTTATGTCAGTCAGACTGATTTATCCATGTGGAATTCAAGTCAGGGAAATTTGGAATATCAATCACCAGAAAACGAAGCAAATGCCAGCGAATCTTTAACTATTGAAAGTGCGATCGCCAATCTTCAAGGAAGCGATCGAGGTAGTCGTTATTATGCTGCGTGGTGGTTGGGAAGATTTCGCGTCCGGGAAGCAGCAGCAATAGAAGCACTGATAGCAGCCTTAGAAGATGAAAGCGATCGCACCCCAGATGGCGGTTATCCCCTGCGGAGGAATGCAGCTAGGGCATTAGGTAAACTGGGAGATACTCGCGCTGTAGCAGCCTTAATAGCTTGTTTAGATTGCTCGGATTACTATGTTAGGGAATCAGCAGCACAATCTTTGGGAATGTTAGGTGATCGGGTGTGTGTTCCCAAGTTGATGCAGTTATTAGCAGGTGGTATCGATAATGAATTGAGAGCGCAACCCTACGATGCCATCATTGAAGCATTAGGAAGTCTCAAAGCTACGCAAGCAATTCACCTAATTGAACCTTTTTTAGAGCATCCCGTAGACTTGGTTAAGTATGCCACCTTGAGAGCAATGTATCAGCTAACAGGAGATGTTAGTTACGGAGAACGGTTGATGCAGGCATTAGAGGGAGAAAAACTGCAATTGCGACGTGCAGCTCTCTCAGACTTAGGAGCAATAGGTTATTTACCAGCTGCAGAAGCGATCGCCGAGACATTGGCAGAAAATAGTTTGAAGTTGATTTCCTTAAAAGGCATTCTGGAACATCATCTACAACAGCCCCAAGAAGGTGAATCTCCCAGCTTGTCTGAGGCAGCTATTCATGTTATGAACCTCATGGATGGTCTTTTGTAGTTTTGGTAATTGCTCCCTGATAAATGACCAGTAACACCTTAGAACTAATTCGCTCTGTTGAAGAGGCAGATTCTTCCGAGAAACTCCTAGATGCCGTCAAAGCACTAGCTGAAGCTTGTCATTGCGACGCGATTGATACTTTAATTGCTGCTTTAGGTTACAACAATCCAGGTGCAGCAGTAGCAGCCGTAGATGGGCTAATTGCTTTAGGAGAAGTAGCAGTAGAACCACTATTAAAACAATTAGATGGTTATAATTATGGAGCTAGAGCTTGGGCAATTAGGGCACTAGCGGGTATAGGAGATCCCCGTGGTTTAGAAATCTTGTTAAATGCTGCGGAAACTGACTTTGCATTGAGTGTACGTCGTGCAGCAGCTAGGGGTTTAGGTGGTATTCTCTGGCATAAAATGGATGGCGAACTAGTTCCAATAAATCAAAAAAGAGTCTTGAAGACCCTTGTATTTGTTACCGAAGATCCAGAATGGGTTGTGCGCTATGCATCTGTTGTCGCCTTGCAATCTCTAGGAAATGATTTGTTAAATTATCAACCGGAACTCATACCCGAAATCACGGTGAAGTTGGATGAAATTGCTCGCACCGATACCGAATTAGCAGTCAAAGCTAGAGCTGTAATGGGACTAAATCAGGCATAGCAAAGTAGGAAAATTGACAGGTGCTAAAAAGACTAAAGGGATTATTATTTATCGGTATTGGTTACATGCTTTCACCGTTGTCTTGGTGGAATGACCTCTTTTTTAACCTGCCAATTGCCTATTTGTTTGGTTATCTTGTAAGTTGGATATTTCCAGATTTCTTTTTACCTGCTACAATTGCCGGCTATTGGCTGTCAAATGTCTTGGGAATCCTAATGATGCAGATGGGTGCTACCGATATTTTCTTTGCACACAAACCCCAAAATTTCAAGCAAGATTTACTGATTGGTTTGGGTAGTTCCACAGCCTATACTTTCCTGATTTTAGGATTACTCTATTTTCACATCCTAGAGATACCTGCTTTTCTGGCTGTAAATTGAGAACTTGATATTTCTAGGAGATTACCACTTGAAAATGTATTATCCAAAACTTGAATTGGAATTTACATTCGTCATTTTGTCATGACATTTTTTCTATAAATGACTAATTTATCACTAAGATTATTGTATTTGAAAAAGGGGATTTGTCAAGCCCTGAAACGACCAAAAATCGTGAGTAATTAGTATAAATTCTCAATTATTTAGTATCGTCGTGTACAGTTTTTGAGAGAACGCCCTTTTTTGGCTGATTTAACAAACATTTACATTTTGCCAGGGATGAAATGTAGTGATTTTCACTTCTAGGGCAAGAAGGGAGAAAATTACTTGGCGAGCCTTTAGACTTTGTTTTTTGAATTCGTGTAGCGACAATTTCTGGTGTGAGTGGCTACGACATTTCAAGGGTAGAGTAGGCGGCTTCTCGTAGAGTAGTCCACCTGCATGGACTGATAAGTACCTGGGCAAAATTAATTAGACATTTTTTTGAGGTAGGGAACTCTTAATAGGAAACTCTTAACAGGTTATATAACTCGATAGTAAAGATATAAATAATTTTGCATAAGTACTTATTAAATAGGTATTCTCCTGGCGGGAAAGGACTCATATCTTGCACCATTCAAGGGCAAGACTAAAAAAAGCGAGGCAGCGCGTTGGACGGGTTCCCCGGCTTATAGACGCAGGTCATGCGGCTTCGGTGCAGGGTAGCGACTGCCGGGGTTTCTAAACCAAAAATTAAGGTTTTGACACTGAGAGATTTGCACTCTTACCCGGTTTTGAGCCTTGGTGCAAGATGTGTGAGGAGTAATCAAGAAATTTTGCAACAGATCCAATTGTAGGGGTTCCTACTCTCCCACTGGGTTTTTTCTGGCTGCAAATTGAGAACGAGATATTTCCAGGAGATTACGAATTGAAAAATAAAGCAAACATAAGAGAATTATGACTAAAATCGATACGATGTACCAGGGTATTCCCACAGATAATAAAGCATTAGCCCAGATATTGAGAGTACTGCTGACATATTCATTAGATTTTGAATAGGATGAGTGAAGAGTAATAGCTGGGGCTGCGGTTAATAATCGCCATATGTTACCACAAGCTGCCTTCAACATATCAATTGATTGGCTATTCCAGAATCCCCAAACAAAGATACTATCACTCAATCTCCCTTGCTCCTTTGCATACATTATTCGGAAATGCCAGTTGGAGATAATAGAAGATAAAGACAGAATAAACCCAAAACTTGCAAGTAAAAGGCTGAAAATTCTTAATTTAGTCTTGGTAATTATATATTCAAAATTAACAGCGAAGGGAATAAATAAAATCGGTAGAATAGTGACAAAATGACGCGGACCCCAACCCCAAGCTCCGTACCAACTTCTTAATTTAGCATGAAGTAGGAACCAAAGCACGGTCAAGATAATTATATATATTGCTTCTTTACGGTGTTCTCGATAAAATTTCTTAAACAGAATCAAGGAAATAACTAATAGGGGTGCATAAACAAATAAACTCTTCCCTGGACTAAATAAAAGTCCTGACAAACCTAAAAAAATATTTCCATCTAAGCCATTATTGCTAATATAACGTTCGGTCTGCACCGGAGATTTATAAAAAATGCCAGTTCTCAGATGGTTGTACCATATTTGCCAGATGAAAAAAGGGATTTGTGTAGCTATAGCAATGGAGAGAGACTTAAATAATTTTGTCGGGAATGATTTATGTATTAAAAATAAATAAGTCATCGATGCCACAATAGGTAGCACCATCGAGATTCTAGTTATAAAAGAAATGCCCAGTAAAGCAAAGGCTGCAATTAAATATCCTATCTTAATATTTTGGCGATAAAGAATTAAAAATAAAAAGGATGCTGTTAAAAGGGTAGTACACAAAACCCCATCAAAAGAATTCCGTGAGTAAGCTACAAAGTATGTCGTGAAAGATAGACAACAGGTAGACAGAAAACTGATTGTAAATTTGTGATTAAATCCCTGACGTAAAATTGCCAAAAATGCCGTACAAGTTAAGGCAGAATAAGTACTAAATTGGAAAGAAAATATAAAATTTTTGAGATTAAAAATAGTTTCTGGATTAATTTTGTTTGATAATATCCTTTCGATGGTGACATTTAAAAATGCCGTGGGAAGCATAAACAGGGTATTACCAATTTCATGCCCTGCGTATACCTTACCATTAGGAGCAGTGATAAACACACCAGATTGTGGTGTATCAAATCCCAATTGACCAGATTTTACAATATGCTCGGCAAGGCGATAATGATAGCCACCTTCCCCAACAATAAAACCCTGGTTAATTAGAGCAAATATAGCCCAGAAAAAAATAAATATATGCAAATATTCTCGGAATGTAATGCTTTTAAGAATATGAATAATTCGATGCATATCCAAGAACAACTCAATAAAACTAACGGGACTAAATTAACATAAAGTTTTAGTTTTTATCTCCGTGAGACAACGTAACAGTCTTAACACCAAGAATTTATCTCCTTTCGGGAGAGGGAACTCTTAACAGGCAACAGTAGGATTTTTGGTTGAAATAGAGAAATTTGTTGGGGTGTTGGTTTCCTCTCCCAATCAATGGGTTTAAGACCCCGGCATTCTTTGGCGGTAAGCGTTGAGGCTGGGTAGCCTACGGCAAGCAAGCTACAATCCCCCTTCGGTGTTAAGAGTTGCCTTGAATGAGAAAAATGCCAAATCAAAAAATGTTTGCAACAGATCCAATTGTAGGGGCGCGGTTTCCGCGTCCCTACCAATCAATCATGTGTCCCATTGTTTTTTCAAATTGGTATTATTTAGCTATCGGAACATAGTGGGAGCGTGAGAACCCAAGCGTCTTTAGACAGGGGATGTAGGCGGAGCCTTCCCGGAGGGTAACGCGACTCAAAGGGTTTTAACCCGTCGTTTCTCTAATTAAATTTGATGGTATAATAAAG
>JASJCY010000152.1 GCA_030065825.1 Nostocaceae cyanobacterium
CAAACCTAAATTTATCTACAAAGCGAAAAAATGAAGAATATTAACATCCACTCTGTTGTAATTCTCCTTATGGTGTTGGGTAGCTTTGGGCTGGCATTATGTGATGAGGAATTCCGTCCTATCTTTGGAGATTTAGCCAAGGTGGGGGTGGGTGGCTACCTTGGAAGGTTGTTACCGGAATTGGTTAAATAGGTTCTGTGGGGATTCATCGTAGCGGTACTATAGTTTATTTAGTCATCTTTTAGATGACTTTGTGTGTGAGCAAGGAAATTAATTTCCTTGCAAGGTATGGGTTTTACGTTCACTTGAAACCAGTTAAAAACGCTAAACCCACACGTGACATCCTCCCACACCAAATCAGAGATTATGGTGTGTTGCTCTCCCAAAAATCACTTTTTGAGCTTCCTGGTTTTTCCCTTGGGGGGTTTCGACACTTGCCTAGATCGAGCTTCCCCGACCCCCGGTAGATCGTCTGCACAGGCAGTTTCCATTCCCGTCTGTCCAACGGTACTAATTGCGATTATTCCTCTGTTTCTTATGTTTTGACCTGCTGCTACATCTCTATCTGTTTGATATTCACAGTGTGGGCAGCTATGAACTCTAACGCTTAGGTCTTTCTTGACTTCACCACCACATTCGGGGCATTGTTGAGAAGTTCCCCTAGCATCAACTTCCCCAAAGAATTTTCCACGTTTCCAGCATATATACTTGACGATGGTTCTAAATTGACCAAAACCTGCGTCAAGCATGTGTTTACCAAACATTCCTTTGGCACTGGTGCGGTAGTCCAAATCTTCCATGAACACCATGTCACCAGCATCACAAAGAGCATGAGCTTGCTTAAAGTGGAAATCTTTACGAGTGTTATCAATCTGGTGGTGAAGTCGAGCAACCTTAAGACGTTGTTTCTCGTAATTCTTGGACTTCCGTTGTTTTCTCGACAATCTGCGTTGCAGCAATCTCAGCTTACTTTGCAAATTCTTGAAAAACTTAGGAGGCTTTACGAGAACACCGTCACTAGTCGCCAAAAACTTCTCCAGCCCCACATCCACACCAATTGGATGTCCCCAGGCCATGGGGTCAGGAACACTGACATAACATTGAATGTTGACAGAAGCATACCATCGGTCAGCTTTCCGCAAAACTCTTACTTGCTTGACTGCAAACCCAACAGGGATAGGTCACAGTAAATGTTAATTTCAGGGACGTTGAGTCCCTAAAATTAACCTGGGGAGTCCATGTAGGGGATATCATCGGGTAGGATGTGGGTCTTATAGCTCCAAAAGACCCCACGAAAGATAAAAATAAATAACTAACAACAAGCAATTCCATCTTGACGCGCAGCACGTTGTACAGCGCTAGCCACAGCTGTCACCACCCTATCATCAAATACTGAAGGAATGATATGTTCTTTGTCAAGGTCAGATGGTTTAATTAAAGAAGCGATCGCCACTGCTGCTTCTAAATACATGCTGGTGGTAATTGTCTGGGAACGACAATCCAAAGCACCCCGGAATACTCCCGGAAAAGCCAAAACGTTGTTGATTTGATTGGGGTAGTCGCTGCGACCTGTAGCCATAACGGCGACATCGTTGTACACTAGTTCTGGCTGAATTTCCGGAATTGGGTTCGCCATGGCAAATACAATCGGGTCTTTTGCCATAGACTTGACCATGTCTAGGGTCAATACTCCCGGTGCGCTAAGTCCGATAAACACATCTGCACCTTGCATCGCACCAGCTAAAGTTCCCTGGGCTTTTACAGCAAATTCACGCTTTTCTGGTGTAATATCTGTACGACTGGTAGAAATAATCCCCCGGGAATCGCACATCCAAATTGTTTCTGCCCCAGCTTTGCGCAATAAACGGGCTACAGCAACTCCCGCAGCACCAGCACCATTTATGACAATTCGCACGTCTTCAATCGCCTTATGGACGAGTTTCAGGGCATTTAACAGGGCTGCTAGGGTAACAATTGCTGTACCATGTTGGTCATCATGGAAAATGGGGATATCTAACTCTCTCTGCAGTCTAGCTTCAATTTCAAAGCACCGGGGAGCAGCTATATCTTCTAAGTTTACACCCCCAAACACAGGAGCGATATTTTTCACAGTACGGACAATTTCATCTGTATCTTGAGTATCAAGGCAAATGGGGAAAGCATCTATACCCGCAAACTCTTTAAACAGCATGGCTTTCCCCTCCATTACTGGCATTGCTGCACCTGGTCCGAGATTACCCAACCCTAACACCGCACTACCATCGGTAACAATGGCGACAGTATTTTGTTTAATAGTTAAATTGTATATTTCTTCTGGATTTTGAGCGATCGCACGGCAGATTCTTCCCACTCCTGGGGTATAAGCCATTGCTAAATCTGAAACGCTTTTGAGGGGAATACGACTGCAAATACTGATTTTACCACCACGATGCAAATTAAAGGTGCGATCATAGACATTCTGCACCTTAATATCTGGTAAAGCCTTAACTGCTTGTACTATTGTCTCTGCATGTTCTGTACTTGCAGCATCTACAGTAATATCCCGCAGGGAAATTTTCCGAGTTTGTTCGATTAAATCTATTTGACCTAAATTACCACCACTTGCAGCGATCGCATTAGTGACGCTAGCCAACATACCAATACGGTTGGGAATTTCTAGACGAATTGTCAAACTAAAACTGGAATTAGGTGTGAGTTCTGCCATGCTGTTTTGATTTACGATTTGAGATTAAGCTTGGGGAAATTTCCCAGTTGTACTAATGGCAAGTCAATTATGTCATACTCTTGCACCCTCAAATAAGCAGGTCGAAACCGGGTTTCTGAAGGAATCATTAGGGTTTTGACAAGCCAACATTCCCAATCAACCCAGTTTCTAACCCAGGTGCATTCTCGTGTGTTATAAAACTTCTGCCAAATTTCATTATGTAGCAAAATCGATATCAATTACAGCGATTTTCAGGTAAATAGACCACGCTGTAGTAGGGGTTTAGCAATGCTAAACCCCTACGATGGATGTGGTTCAAATAGATAAAAATTGCTGTAAGCAACTATGATTAAATTCCCTGACATTTGTCTTGCTTTGAGGAAAATTCTCGAAGTCAGCAGAGTTTGATTATGGTCTCACATCACTCTCACCACGCATAATTTTGAAAATATCTCTGACAATTTTGTTACGAATTTCAATTAAATTATCAAGATTCTCTGTCTTTGATTGCAGATTCTTAAAATACTCACAAACTTTCTGATAATGGCTTGCGAAATGCCCGTTATAGCGTTCTTGTCCGCAAGCATTTGCTAAAATTTGTTTTTTAGAAACATTGGGTAGAGTATCTAATAACAGATTAATTTCTTGCCAATCATAAGTTGAATTATATACACATAAAATTGATTTACAGGTAGCCGTCCAAATTTTTCCTAAGTCTGCAAAATGTGTTAAGCGGTGAGGATATAATCCTCTGACTAAATCATCTCCATCTTTAAAGATTCTATCTAAGGATAATATTCCATTATTGCAACTTCTTTGAGATGTATCTCCATATTCACCAATTCCATCTTCAGCAATTGCTGAACAATAGGTAAACATTCTGATTGCTTTTTTAATCTTGCTTTTCAGTTCGTCTTCGTTCTCTTTCTCTATATCTTCACATAATTCAAGCATTCCCATAGCAAATAATAGAATGCTGGAATGAGTTCCGAATAAATATATTGACTTATTATTCCTGTCTGGATGAGGTTGCTTTAAAATCGAAAAATCAAGATTGATGACATTTTTATCCTGATTATACGTTTGTTCACATTCATGGCAGTCTTCCTTGATTTCTTGAATTAAAGGGACAACTTGAATTTGAATTTCGCCATAATCTTCGTAATACTTTCTATTCTGATTATTTTCGGTTATTCTTCCACCATGGTCTTTGATTTTATGAAAGCAATGATTTCCATGATTTGTATAACAAATCAGAGCATGTTTTATCAATCTCTTTGCCCAATCTATACATTCTTCTCTGGTAAAAATTTGATGACATGGCTCATAATCAAGTAAATAAGCCACCATAAGATAATACCAACTTTGCTTAGCAGACCAGTAAGCATAGTGTGCTGAATTTCCATCTCTTGCTGCATAAATTCGTGCCTTCTCTAGCAACCGAAGTGGTTCTCTTAAGCCATTCCAGTGACCAACAGGAAGGTCAGTGTAAGGAGAGGTAAATATATAAACTTTTGCCCGATGTAAATATATTGTTGATAAAAGATAGAAAAATGGATGAAAGTTACTTTGAGCAGAATCACCAAGAGCATGATATTTTGTTAAAAGGTTTTTCAGATATTCTTCAGCATCAT
The DNA here is from genome assembly GCA_030065825.1 of Nostocaceae cyanobacterium. GTDB lineage: Bacteria > Cyanobacteriota > Cyanobacteriia > Cyanobacteriales > Nostocaceae > JASJCY01. Next base: position 4,339 of record JASJCY010000152.1, read on the forward strand.
TTAAGCTATTTATTGCTGTGCGAATAGCACTAGAACGTTCAGAATGTAATTGATAACATTCTGAGTCTTCCAAATCTGTCAGGTAGTGATATCGAAATTGACAAATTTCATATTTAGCAAACATGAAATCGCTAAAAAATTTGTTATTGCCTTTTCTTGCTTCTTCTATATGAGGTTTAAGAACATCAAGATATCTTTTAGCAATGCGGTAAAGACCTTCTTTCAAATAGCCTTCAGTAATTGTCAGATGAGCATCATAAGCAACTGCACTCCAAGGCTGATTTGGCTCTATTTCTGAAAATTCAAACTGGTTATTTCGAGTACGATATTTGTCACGGAAAATCGTTCTATTTAGATGACCTTCCATTGCTGTTAAAGAAAATGGGTAAAAGTTCAAATAGCTTTCAGCTTTTCTCAATGAATTGATTTCTTCTACACGACGACAAAGTTGCTTTAAGTATTCCAAAGGACTGATTCCAGTCTGTTTAATTGCTCTCAGTCTGGCATGAAATGCAGCTTTAACTGCTACCTCTACTACATCAAAACCGCAGTATTCACCATATGCTGGTTCATAACTTCCAACTACTTGGTCATAAATTTTGTTCTCTGCAACTGCCTTTTCAACATCAGTTTTTTTACAGAGATTAACTAAATTATAAGACCATACTAAGTGAGGAAAACTATGACTACCAAAAAATTCATTATTCCTGAGAATGTTACGAGGAACTGGAAAATATTCTTTTAATGCTGGTATATCCCATAGTAAAACTCTATTAATTATTGCGATAATATGAGATATTGGGCTACCAATCCCAGTTATGTCTTCAAAAAATTCTAATTTATTTTCATTTTTATTAAAAAAACTTTGGTGGTCTGAACCACAATATTCAGGCTTATAATTATCTGCAATCTTGATATAAAAATGCACCCTGACTTTGTAAGCAAACTGTGTTTGCAAACTCATTACATCATCTTCTTGTTCTTCCTCACCTTCCTTACCATCTATCAACAGAGAATTGAGTAAACCATTGGGATTATCTTTTTTAAAATATAAAGGTAAAGGTGGTGCCTTTTCAATTTCAAAATACTTGATGTTGATAGGAAATTCATCAGTGAGTATTTCATTCTCTACAATTGAACGAGTTAAATGTTCAATAAAAGAACCTGGAAAATCTTGACTATCTTCTAACAATGTTTCTGCACTAGTTGTTTGATGCAAAAAAGATTTAACTTGCTTCACACCGCATTGCAACTCAATCCGACTGATTTCTCGATACACTTTCTTGACTAAATCTTCAGTTTTTTGTGTTTTTAAAGCTGAATCTAGTCCTTGATAATGCTCTTCAAGTATAGCTGTTACATAGGGTGTAATAATTTTTTGACGTATATCTCTATGGGAGTTATTTTGTAAATCTCGCTGGTTGTTAAATTCTAAATTTTTTAAATAATGATAATTATTTTGTGCTTTTTTATAAAAATTGATAATATCTTCAGGCTTTAAACCTTTGACTGGATCGGTAACAGTATCCAATAATTCTTGTAGTAATGTTTCTCCTGGATGTATAGGAATATTTAGTCTTTCTTTTTCTTCAATGCTTAATTGATAAAATTTACGAAATGCTCTAATTTTATCAGTTCTACTTAATATTCTCGGTACTTTATTCCCTGGGTCTTTTGATATTTCTAATCTTTTATTTGCCCAGTACTTTTGAATTCCATCTAAAATTTCTACTAACTTTCCTAGTGTTAATCCAGGAACGGTTTTAACGGATTCTTTTTCCTCTTCATTATAGTATTCAGGAAGGACAGAACGCAGAACCCGTCTAATAAAGATACGATTTTTCTCCTGTCCCCATTGTTTAGCAATGCTACTTTCATTGGGTTTAGAATTTCCTTCTTTTATTTCTTTGATATCTAAATCAGTGAGACATTCTAGCAAGTATCTATAAACAGATTTATCCCTTTCTTGATCCTCAAAGTTGCGTCGTCCAAAGTTTTGTAAATCTTTCTCCTCAGATGATTTAGAATTTGGCACACTATTAGTGCTTCCAGGCTGTCTATTTTGTTTTGCCATGCTAGAACCACCTTTATAAAATCTACATAAAGTTTGAATGTACATTAAATGTACATAAAGTATATTGCTGATACTTAAAATTTTTACATAAGTTACAGCCATAACAACAACACTAGCTTAGTCTAAGCTAGAATAAATGAATCTTGACCACAAAATAAGGCAATTTATTTGATAAATATAGCTTCAAATGTAAATTTTGTTACATTAACCTCAAATAATCTTGTACATTTTGTACAAATATATTTTTCTTTACGTACATTATTGACATTTTACTATTGATTTCGTAGGGTTGAGATTTATAGTATAAAACAACACTGCGTCCAGCAAGTAAGCGGCTGGTTGACATATGAACGGAAATGGTCTCAAAAGTTTCACCTTCCATGCTGAAGATGAAATTGATAAGTCTTACGATATAAAAGAACTTGAAGAAGAGTTGAGGAAAGCAAACCTCGCTGTCACTGAACCTAATAACCTAAAAAGCGCTTTTAAAGAAATTGAAGAATTATTAAAGAAGATACTATTGTCAGAACCCAAACTGGTGGGTGGTTCTGTTGAATCTAAGGAAAATGCCGAACAGTCCAAGTTTGAGACTTTTGACAGTAAAGAATATCACTCTAATATAAAGAAATCTGAATTTGAATGCCTAGGTACTCAAAAAATAAGCTTCGCTGATACACAATTACTTAAATGCCGCCAAAAATATAACAACATACTTGTTTATGGCGCTCAAGTTACTGTTGAAGTTGATGATGACAACAATCTATTGTCAATCAACTCAATGATTGCCGATTCCATTGGTAAAGTTAGTCCTGTGCCTGAGATTAAGCAAAAAGAAGATATAAAAGATTTGATTCAGAAGCAAACAGGTCATAATTTGGAAGATGTAAATATCACTCCTACTCTTTGCTATTACTTTGATTCTACGAATAAGAAATGGCGCTTAGTATACCTTGTTGAGAAAAAACTTAATCAAACAGATGCTCCCATTAAGTTTGAATTAATACCAGAAATGGTAGACTATCTAGTTGATGCTCACAAAGGAAAGTTGGTTTCTCAGCTACCTCGTGTGAAGACATTTCAAAAGGTGTAGGGAGAAGACAGAAGAGTTGGTGCATTCAGACGAACAAGAAACTACTGTTGAAGAAACAGCTGTCGATTATTTTGGTGAGGTGCGTACATTTTGTTGCACAAGAGTGCCAAGTAACCCCGAAGGAAGCAGGAAATATCTGAAGGATGCAAAACTTAGAGTGCGTACATGCTATATCAATCCCTCTTACGAATCTTTCCCTGGGAGAGAGATAGAAAATCCTCCAGATTGGCAACCACAAAGTGTTAGCGCTCATGCTAATGCTTCGGATGTGGCAAAATTCTTCCAAGAAAAACTCGATTATACTCCTCCAGAAAAACCTTCAAAAAAATACTACTTATCCGGTATTTTATGTATTGAAGACGGTAATTACCGTGAGAATATCCTTATTCGTTGGTTTGATCATTACCAGCAGGCATTTTTTGGACAGCAGATGATCGATGGCGCACCATGCTGTTATGCTGTTGCACAAGATATAGTTGCTCACGAATTTACCCATGCCTTGACAAGTTGGATAGTTGGATTTGAATATTGTGGAGAATCAGGAGCACTTGATGAATCTTATGCAGATATTTTTGCTATTTTAATTGTAAATCGCGACAATCTTGACATTGGCACATGGAACTGGAACTTAGGAAGTTATTTTAGTGAAAACTATGCTGCTATCCGGAATTTGCAAGATCCTGGTAATCAAAATTGTGCTGAACCACAACCTAAACACATGAATGATTATCTTTACACATCCTATAGTGATGATAACGGTGGTATTCACCACAACAGTGGTATCCATAACAAAGCAGCTTACAATTTACTGACTTCCAAGGACACTCAAGGTAACTACCTATTCGATGCTACCTCTGCTGCTCAACTTTTCTATCGAGCATTGATAGGGTTGCCTAAGAAGTCTGGCTTTATCGATAGTCGTCGCGCTATTCAAGAAGCAGCAAAAACTCTCTTCCGTAAAGAAGCTACCGAACTTAAAAATCAAAAACTTCAGGCGATCGCCAACGCTTTCAAGAGAGTAGGAATTAAGTATAAGGATGAGGATGAGGAGTAAATCCGGTGTCAGTGCGATCGCATTTACAATTTAATTGAGAATTTCAGTCAGAAATTTAATATACTCCCATACTAAGAATTTGCACCCTTCAAAGATAGACAGTATTTACCCAAATAATTTTTATATAAAAAGGCTGAATCCCTTTTATATACTTTGATATCAATAAAATAGGATTCAAGCCAGGTTAGGTACGAGGTGTGATCACAAGATTGTGAGTCGTTTCTAGTTTACCACCAACTGTTGCAAATATTTATCATTTATCAAAATTTAAATTATAGGTTTTTCCAGACTTATTTCCACGAACAACTTGCACTATTCTCAATAAGAGCCAGAGGTCTCTATATTCTAGTTACCAGTGTCACGCTGGTAACTAGGGTTTGGAGGCTCTGCCTCCTGGTTATCGCCCTTGGAAATGCAAGTTATCAATTTATTTTGGTTACCAGCGTCACACTGGTAACCAGAGTTTACTCATATCTTGCACCATTCTCAACAAGACCAAAAAAACCGGGTTTCTAAACGAAAAATTAAGGTTTTGAGACTGAGAGATTTGCAAGAAACCCGGTTTTTAGCCCAGGTGCAAGATGTGTGTTTAGAGGCTCCGCCTCCTGGTTATGAAGCCAAAAATATATTAAGTAATCTATCCTCTATCAAAAGTGCGAACCTCGAAGTCAGCGCTTGCAATATCACTATCCCGAATTAACATCATACAAATATAATCAAAAATTATCACAAATTTGATTGAGTTTTACAATTCAAATAACTGCTCCTTTTTTGTGCAATTTTTCTCGAAAAATTATTCACGCAATTGCGTTGTTTGATGCTATAGTAGAAAAAATTAGTTTTGGGACATCCCTGACCATTGCTCACCCAAAACAGCTACAAGCCTAATTATTGCGTAGCAAATAAACTAAAAGTCAAATTTTCATAACATCACGAAAGACCAATTTTCACTCCCCCAATTCACTCCACCAATACTTGTACTTGACAACATACAGTTTATATAGTATGGGTGCAGCACTTACAAACTCTTGGTGTGGTATAAAAGTTTGACTTTTGACTTTTGACCGGAAAATAAACTGGATACAGAGCAAGCGGATTTATCCGTGGAGAAAAACAAACAGTTCTGTCATTGTTTCAAGCCCCTCGATACCCTACACCGTAGACAGGTCGTGGCTTCTGTAAGTAGGCTACGCCTACATCGATGGGTAATAATTCTAAATTCTAAATTCTTCATTCTAAATTCTTCATTCTTCATTCTAAATTCTAAATTCCCCTTGACCTATTCCCTGTTAAGAGTTCCCTATTTTCACTAGATAACGAAACGCAAAATTACCCCAAAACCCAATAACCACAATGCTTACGAGGATTAGATACCAAAGAACGCAGCAAAACTTAACATAGCCAGGAGCCAAGACTATTTTCCACAGGTATCCGTGCTTTGGTAGACTTGAGAGTTGAGCAAAAGACGCAACATCAAGCAATTGAGAGGGCTGACTCTGTGGAAAATACAATTGGGCTAGAGATTATTGAGGTAGTTGAGCAAGCAGCAATTGCTTCTGCTCGTTGGATGGGTAAGGGTGAAAAGAACACCGCTGACCAAGTGGCTGTAGAAGCCATGCGGGAGCGGATGAATAAAATTTACATGCGGGGTCGGATTGTAATTGGGGAAGGGGAACGGGATGACGCTCCCATGCTCTATATTGGGGAAGAAGTTGGTATTTGTAGCCGTCCAGATGCCAAAGATTTCTGTAACCCAGATGAATTACTGGAAATTGACATCGCTGTTGACCCCTGTGAAGGTACTAACCTGGTAGCATACGGTCAACCCGGTTCTATGGCTGTATTGGCAATTTCTGAAAAAGGCGGTTTGTTTCAGGCTCCCGACTTCTATATGAAGAAATTGGCAGCTCCCCCCGCAGCTAGAGGTAAAGTAGATATTAACAAGTCTGCCACCGAAAACCTGAAGATTCTTTCTGAGTGTCTAGACCGCTCTATTGATGAGTTGGTGGTAGTGGTGATGAAGCGGGAACGCCACAACGACTTAATCAAAGAAATTCGGAATGCGGGAGCTAGAGTCCAACTTATTTCTGATGGTGATGTCGGTGCGGCTTTGTCTTGCGGTTTCGCTGGTACTAATATCCACTGTCTCATGGGTATTGGTGCGGCTCCAGAAGGGGTAATTTCCGCAGCAGCAATGCGTGCTTTAGGTGGACACTTCCAAGGACAGCTAATTTACGATCCTGCAATTGTCAAGACTGGTTTAATTGGTGAAAGCAAGCAAGCCAATTTGGATCGCCTGAAGTCCATGAACATCACCGACCCCGATAAGGTTTACAATGCTGAAGAATTAGCCTCCGGTGAAACCGTCTTGTTTGCAGGTTGTGGTATTACCTCCGGTAACCTGATGCAAGGTGTACGCTTCTTCCACGGTGGAGCAAGAACTCAAAGCTTGGTAATTTCCACACAATCCGAAACAGCCCGTTTTGTAGATACAATCCACATGTTTGAGAAGCCAGAGTACATACAATTGCACTAATCATTGGTTATTGGTCATTGGTCATTGGTCATTGATTGAATGGTACCCTTGTTAAGGGAAAAAGCTTGTTAAATCCGGCTTTCTAGACTCTGTTTATAAGGTTTTACCTTGTAGATGCATTTTAGGAGTGCTGCTGCCTCCCATTAAATCTGGAGGCAGAGTCTTCTAGGAACGGTTTCCTTTTGTGAGCCAGGAAACAAGTTAGTACAACAGGAAAGGTCATTGGTCATTGGCTTTTGACTAATAACCAAGGACAAAATAAAGGAAAGTTGTCACTTTTGTGAGCAGAGAATATATGAAAACATATGAAACATATATTAAAATGCTCGTAAAACATAGATTCACAACCTATGGAAGTAATGGGTTGACGTCAAAACCCTAAACACAAAAATTGTGATTGGCGTTGGTGGAGGTTGCAAAACCCCAAAATTTTGTTAAAAAGCCTTCTTTTGATGAAATTAGGCAAAGAAAATACATCTAGACCTGTCAGTTACGATTTTCTTGATTTACCCAAGAAATTAACAGGTTTACGCACATTTGATAGGTAGACAAAACAAACAAGCAACTACAGATTCAAAAGTGACAAATATGCACATAGCAGTTGTCGGCTTAAGCCATAAAACCGCCTCAGTAGAAATACGGGAAAAGCTGAGTATTCCAGAACCACTCGTAGAAAGCGCGATCGCTCACCTGACTAGTTACCCCCACATCCAAGAAGCTGCAATTCTCAGCACTTGTAACCGTTTGGAAATTTATATTGTTGCCCAAGAAACAGACCGGGGAATCCTAGAGGTAATTCAGTTTCTTTCAGAACATAGTAAATTAGGTGCGCCGACTTTACGACCACACCTGTTTATGTTGCTACATCACGATGCTGTCATGCACCTAATGCGGGTATCAGCAGGTTTAGATAGCTTGGTGTTGGGTGAAGGACAAATTCTGTCTCAGGTGAAGAATACCCACAAGCTAGGACAGCAACACAAAGGTATTAAGACGATTTTAAATAGATTATTTAAACAAGCAATTACAGCGGGTAAGCGGGTGCGTACTGAAACCAGTATCGGCACTGGTGCGGTATCAATAAGTTCTGCGGCTGTGGAGTTAGCACAAATCAAAGCCGAGAATTTATCCGCTTGTCGCGTGACAATTATCGGTGCGGGGAAAATGTCTCGGCTGTTGGTACAACACTTGCTCTCTAAGGGTGCTGGAGACATTTGCATTGTTAATCGTTCCCAGCGACGGGCAGAAGATTTGGCAAAGCAGTTCCCTGAAAGACCAATTAATATTCGTCCCCTGGCGGATATGATTACCGTAATTTCCGAAAGCGATTTGGTATTTACTAGTACTTCTGCTACAGAGCCAATAGTTGATCGCGCTAAACTAGAACCTGTTTTAGTCAGCAGTCGCAGTTTAATGCTAGTTGATATTTCCGTACCGCGTAATGTCCATGGGGATGTTAATGAGTTAGATTGTGTGCAGGCGTATAATGTAGATGATTTAAAAGCGGTGGTGGCACAAAACCACGAAAGCCGTCGTAAGGTAGCACAGGAAGCGGAAGCATTGCTAGAGGAAGAAGTAGCAGCTTTTGATATGTGGTGGCGATCGCTAGAAACTGTTTCTACCATCAGTTGTCTGCGCAATAAAATCGAAGGTATCAGAGAACAAGAATTAGAAAAAGCTTTGTCAAGATTGGGTTCGGAGTTTGGGGACAAGCATCAAGAAGTGATCGAGGCTTTAACCAGGGGAATTGTCAATAAAATTTTACATGACCCCATGGTACAATTACGGGCACAGCAAGATGTGGAAAAAAGACGCAAGTGTATGCAATCTTTGCAAATGTTGTTTAATTTAGATGTAGAAGAGCAGTTTAGTTAAAAGTTAGTAGGGGCGTAATGCTTGCGCCTAAGAGTTAAGAGTTAGGAATTAGGAGTTAGGAGTTAATATAGGGTTATACCAGATCAAAAAATGTTTGCGACAGATCCAATTGTAGGGGTGGGGTTTACCCATTCCCTACCAATCAATCATGTGTCCCATTTTTTTTCAAATTGGTATTACTATTTGATTTTTGAACAACAGGTAGGGGAGGCAGTTTGCGGTGTGGATACAAAAGAAGCGCAAAACTGCCGTTGTGTAATCGCGTTTGTTTTTAGTGTTCTTGCAGGGTAGCGTAACACAACCTTTACAGGATGGTGCGTTAGACTTTAGTCTAACGCACCCTACAGATACTCATAACTCATAACTCATAATTCATAACTCATAATTCATAACTCATACATAATTCATAACTTTCTTAAATATGTCCAAACGGTTATTGAACCGCATTTTCAAATTCATTTTACTGCTGCTAGGAATATGGTTGGGTTTTGATTTACTCTCCCATCTAGCAGCAGAAGTTCTTTGGTTTAGAGAAGTTAAATATTTACCAGAATTTTTATTGCGTTTGGGGACACAGTTGGGGTTATGGATATTCACCTGCGTTACTTCAGTGCTGTTTATATTTGGGAATCTCAATATAGCTGATAGATTAGAACATTCTCACCAAGGATGGGATTACAAACGAATAATTAAAGGGGGGGAAAAAAGACTTAGGATTTCATCGTCACAATTAGAATCTTCTATCCCCTTCAAGGGACTAAAATTGCGCTATCTTGTTTCCGCAATACTGATACTGAGTCTGCTGGTGGGAATAGTTTTAATTTATTATGGACAACAAGCCTTATACTTGTGGTATCCCAATCTGAAATTACCCAGCATTTCTAGGGAATTACCATCTTGGTTAAAATCAGTATTTCCAACTTGGGAATTACAGCAACTTGATGTCCCTACTTGGGAATTTGGTTTACTTTTAGTATTGACTTTTGCAGTTGTAGTTAATTATCAGTTTTGGTTAAAAGCGATCGCACTGCTGATTAGTTTAGTATTAGGTTTTATTGTCTCAGCACGCTGGGATAAAATTCTACAGTATTTTCATGCTACCAGCTTTAACCGCACCGAACCATTATTTAACCAAGATGTCAGTTTTTATGTATTTTCCTTGCCAGTTTGGGAACTACTGTCAACTTGGTTTTTCGGACTGTTTCTGTTCAGCATTGCAGCGGTAGCTTTAATTTATTTGCGTTCAGCAAACAGTTTAAGTGAGGGTAGGTTTCCTGGTTTTTCTCCCTCCCAGCGACTGCATTTAGATATCTTAGCTGCCTTACTAATGTTGGCTGTAGCCGTGCTTTATTGGCTCCTGCGTTACCAACTTTTATATTCTACCTTGGGGGTAAACTACGGAGCTAGCTACACCGATGTTAAGGTACTCCTACCAATATACAAAGGCTTGACAATTTTGGCAATAGGGGTGGCACTTTACTTATTAATGCGAATTGTACCCTTATCCCAAGCCGCAAAAGCCCATCTCAAGCCAACTCCCTATCCTCGTCAACTGGTGTATGTCCTAGGACTTTTTCTGGTAGTAGCCATTCTTGGCGGACCTATACTGTCAAATTTAGTACAACGCTTTATCGTTCAACCAAACGAACTCACCCGCGAAACTCCCTTCATTGATCGTACCATCGCCCTGACCAGAGAAGCATTTAATTTATACAAAATTGAAGCACGTACTTTTAATCCCCAAGCAACCCTGAGTGCGGCAGACTTGCAGAAAAATGACCTGACAATTCGCAACATACGTCTGTGGGATACCCGTCCCCTACTGGACAGCAATCGCCAACTGCAACAGATTCGACCTTATTATAAGTTTCCTGGGGCTGACATTGACCGCTATACCCTCAAAACCGAGCTTAACAGTTCTAGAACCGAAAACCAACAAACAATCATTGCTGCCCGGGAATTGGACTACGGTGACGTTCCCAAACAAGCACAAACCTGGGTCAACGAACATTTAATTTATACCCATGGTTACGGGTTTACATTGAGTCCAGTGAATACTGTGGGTCCTGGGGGATTACCTGATTATTACGTCAAAGATATAGGGGTTGAAAATAATGGTACAGAAGGTTCTCTGCAAACATCAACACCCGCCATCCGAGCCAGCATTCCCATCGGTCAACCAAGGATTTATTATGGTGAAATTACCGACACCTATGTAATGACGGGAACTAAAACCCAGGAATTGGACTATCCCAGTGGAGCCGAAAATGTTTATAACATTTATGATGGACGGGGTGGTATTGCCATTGGTGGGATTAAAAATTTATGGCGAAGGTTGCTATTTGCCCAATATCTCAAAGATTGGCAAATGTTATTTACCCAAAATTTTACCACAGATACCAAGCTGTTATTCCGCCGTAATATCCGCCAACGAGTGCAGGCAATCGCACCTTTTTTACGTTATGACAGAGATCCTTATTTAGTAAGTGCTAGAGGTACTGGCACTAATACCAAAGGTGAACCAACATATTTATACTGGATTCTGGATGCCTATACTACTAGCGATCGCTATCCCTATTCCGACCCCGGTAAGAATAAATTTAATTACATCCGCAATTCAGTAAAAGTAGTCATTGATGCCTACAATGGTACAGTTAGTTTCTACGTTGCCGATCCCACAGATCCGATTATCAAGACATTTGAGGCAATTTTCCCCAATTTGTTCCAACCCTTGGAGGCTATGCCAATTACTCTGCGCAACCATATTCGCTATCCGGTGGATTTGTTTAGCATTCAATCAGAGAGATTACTGACCTATCATATGACCGACCCCCAGGTATTTTATAATCGAGAAGACCTGTGGAGAATACCTACAGAAATCTATGGTAGCGAATCGCGTCCGGTAGAACCATACTACCTGATTATGAAATTGCCCACCGCTGAATCGGAAGAGTTTATATTACTACTGCCGTTTACCCCAGTACAACGGGTTAACTTAATTGCTTGGTTAGCAGCGCGTTCTGATGGTGCAGAATATGGGAAATTATTATTATACCAATTTCCTAAACAGGAATTGGTTTACGGAATCCAACAAATTGAAGCTTTGATTAACCAAGATCCAGAAATTTCCCAGCGAATTACTCTATGGAATCGTGAAGGTTCAAGGGTAATTCAAGGGAATTTGTTGGTGATTCCCATTGAAGAATCTTTGCTATATGTTGAACCCATATATTTAGAAGCGGAAAAAAATAGTTTGCCCACTTTAGTCAGGGTAATTGTTGCCTATGAAAACCGCATTGTCATGGCAGAAACCTTGTCAGAAGCACTTAATGCTACCTTCCAACCAAAGAAAAACCTCCAGCCTGCAATTGTACGTCCCCTACAGCAGTAAAGTAAATGGTAAAGATAGCCCTTTTGTTCTAGTTACCAGCGTCACGCTGGTAACTAGGGGAGTACGCTAGTAACTAGGGGAGTTGAGGCTTTCGCCCTTGGAAGTGCAAGTTGTTAGATAATTAAGATAAATGGTAAAGGTAGCCCTTTTTGAGGCATATTACTAACTTAACCAAATAGTAATATTATATTGTACAGTTTTTTGGTAATTTTTTGCAACGTCTCTACATCTTTTATACTACTTTTAAAGAATTTTTGACAAATAAAAACAAAAAACCAAACTCAATCGAGATTCTCCAGATTTTGTCATGATATTTTGACATAAAAAGAATTGCAAAAGTGGATTTTCAAAGTTTGCTAACTAATTTTTTACAAAATTTTTCTAAATCTTTTCTAAATGATTGAGTCATCTTAATATACATCTGGGGTGTAATCTCAAAATACAGAGATTATCAAGGATCGTCATGGGTTGCATTTACGATCATTGACGACCTAGATATAGAGGTAAATACCATGCAAAATCATGCCAATAGACAAGAAATCTTTGTCAGTCAAATTACAGAGCAATTATGGCAGAAAAGGGACTTCAGTGGATGTGACTTAAGTGGAATAGACTTAAGAGCGGTAGATTTAAGTGAGGTTAACTTGATTGGGGCAGATTTGCGTGGTGCAAATTTGAGTGGAACTGTCCTCACCCGTGCTAACCTCAGTGGTGCAAACTTAATGGGAGCAAACTTAAAATCAGCTAATTTATATGAAGCTTCTTTTTGTGAGGCAAATTTGATTGGTGCTGATTTAAGACAAGCTAACTTATGTAAAGCTTTTTTATGGCGGGTACAATTAAGAAATAGTAACCTTTGTGCTGCTTCTTTATGTGATGCCGATTTAAGAGAAGCTGATTTAAGTGAAGCAAATTTAATTGAAGCATCCCTGATTGAAGCTAACTTAGTCAAAGCAAATCTTGTCAAAACAAAGTTATGTGGAGCAAGTTTACTCGAAGCCAATTTAAATCACGCAAACTTAACGGGTGCTGATTTGAGGTGGACAAACTTAACAGAGGCTAATTTAGAAGAAGCTAATCTTTGGCAGGCACAATTAATAAATGCAAATCTCACTGGAACAATTATGCCCGACGGTATGATTAATAAACCTCAAATTTTGTTTTTTTAAACCAAGCAATTACAACGATTTTCTCTTGTAAAAATTTGCTTATCTAAAATCTAAAAATGCTACGAATTATGAGTTATGAGTTATGAATTTCAAACATTTTGCAGTTCATAACTCACAACTTATTTCACACTCTCACCGCTAAAGCTGCGCTTGTAGCGGGAAATTCTTTCTACCTTATATCTTTGGTGCGTTATGACTTTAGTCTAAGAGGATGTTTGAAAAGTATTATGTTTAACATCACAACCCTAAAAACCTAACCCCTAACCCCTGGGGGAAACCCTCTCCTACCCTCACCCCTAACCCCTCTCCCATTGGGAGAGGGGAACAAGAGAGGGGAAACAGGAGAGGGAAGCGGAAAAACTTTTTATATCGGAAGGGGAACAGAAAAATAGGGGTTTCAAAGTCTGTTTCCTCCTAGGAGAGAGATAAGAAGTGAGGTTTTTTCGTAAAGCTTTAGACTTT
>JASJCY010000153.1 GCA_030065825.1 Nostocaceae cyanobacterium
CTAGTGTTCTGTCCCATTAGTTTTGATGGCTAGTTTTATAGTCATATTTATATGACTTTGACTATTAGACTGGGACTTATAGTCCCAGGTGGGTGTGATGGAAACCCCATCATATTTTATGGGACAAACCACTAGGTACTCGAATCACTGCTACTCGAAATTGTGTCAAAAATCTGAATCGCGCACCATGTTAGTCAAAGTGGTTTGAATTCGATTTTAACTCTATTTTTACCCCATTTAGATGAAACCCTTTTGTTGACTAGTTTTAATTTCTTTTTATTCTGTACTAGGAGAATCTCATGACTCATTTTGGCATCATTTGTCCTGCTGCTGCTGAAAGAATGCTTTAAGGCTACAAGAGGCGATTAAGCGAGCAGGTGGAGTGAGTCGGGCTGCTGATATTATTGAAGAGGTTGTTGCTGGCTGAAGTTTTTAGACTTGACAAACATTCTCTTAGATGATTGGCGTTAATTTTTGATGTTTATTGACAGTGGTTTGGAATTGAATGGGATGCTTTATCTGCTGGAGTTCCGGTTCGCTCATTTTAAATTGAGTTAGAAAAAGCTGAAGGATTTAATTAATACGAATTTGAAAAAATAATGCGATACATGGTTGGTAGGGGCGTGGTTTCCGCGCCCCTACAATTTGGTATAATGTTGTAAGGATAACTTAGAAAGTTAGCTTTAAAATAAGCTTGTTACCTTAGGGAGTTGCAAATAAAAAATATCCCAAAATTTGGCGTTGCTGATTGACAATATGAATTATAAATTTGGCGTTGCATAAATGCGGGATAATTTTGATGGTTTTGTGGGATAATTTATTTCTTGGTATTTCCTTAACAAAGGTGTCATTCTATATGACAAATGACCAATGACCAATGACCAATGACAAATAACAAATCTATTCCCCAGAAATTTGACAAAATACATTACGTTTCCGGGGTCCATCTAATTCAAAAAATAACAGGGATTGATAGGTTCCCAACCCTAATTTACCATCCACAATGGGAACTACTTCACTAGTACTTAAAGTCATTGCCATTAGATGGGAATGGGCATTCATTGGTTCATCTGCAGGTATATTTGGTCTTAGATGTAAATCATTATGTAAATAGCGTGCTGACGCTGGGGCTAATTTTTCTAAATATACTTTTACATCTTCTAACAATCTTTCTTCATATTCATTAATAGCTAAAGCGGTTGTAGTATGCCTGGAAAATATCAAAACTTGACCATTTTTAATTGGAGTTATAGACACCAGAGTTTCAATTTGGGGTGTAATATTATGAATATTAATTCCCTGGTTTGTTTCCACTATAAGTGACTTATTAATAATCGGCATATTACTTTTCTAAATTCTTTTTGCCTTAGTTTCTACCCGCAGGGTAGACACCCTAACCAGTGTCTATGTGGTTAATTATTATTCACCACCTGGACAAACACCGAGAAACCGGGTTTATAAACGAAAAAGTAGGGTTAACTCCAGGTCAATATTCCTAATAAACCCGGTTTCTGATACAGTAAGTCATATCCCCAAGGTAGACACTAAGAGAATATCATAAAATAGCTTGCAAGCCCTTTACTAATCTTTCTATTCCTTCTTTTGCTGTTTCTGGTTGTAGCGCACCGTAAGCGACACGCAGATAGCATCCATCATTCATACCAAAGGTATCACCGGGAATTACCGCTACTTGATGTTCGCGGATCAGTCTTGTAACTAATTTTAAAGCATCTATTTCCCTGTTTATTTTCAAAAAGAAATAAAACGCACCATCAGCAGGGACAATAGTAGATAATTTTTGTAGGGGTTTGAGGGAGTCAATTACTAATTCTCGTACTTTAGCAATTGCACCTATATGATTTTTTAAATAATCTTCTTTTGTTTGTAATGCACCTAATGCGGCATACTGGGAAATTACGGGGGGACAAATCAAAATCGTATCTTGGATTTTTTTGACTGCTGCTAACAGATGTTTTGGTATTACCATATATCCTATACGCCAACTAGCAAAACCATAGGCTTTAGAGAGGCTATAAAGGGAAATTGTATGTTCTCTACTTTCTGAAAAAGCTGCTGGTGAAGTATGTTTGACACCGTTGTATGTAAAATATTCGTAAGCTTCATCACTGATATGATAAATACCATGGTGACGACAAATTTTATTGATTTCTTGTAATGCTGCTGGGGAATATACAGCACCAGTAGGGTTATTAGGAGAAATTGTGACTATTGCCCGAGTTTTAGGAGTAATTGCTTGGGTGATTGCATGGGGACGTAGTTGATAATTTGCATCGGTTTGTACCAACACAGGATGACATCCTGCCATGGTAATTGCCATTTCGTGGTTGAAATAATAGGGGGTGTTGAGAATAATTTCGTCTCCTATTGAAGTAATGGCTAAAATGGCATTTGTAAACGCCATGTTACTACCAGCGGTAACTACAATACGATTTTCTCCGTTAATTTCAATATGATTAAATGATTCTAGTTTTGCTTTTATAGCTGTTATTAATTCGGGAATACCTTCAACTGATTTATAGAGATTATTAGTAGGTTTGTCGAAAAATTTAGATACAAATTCTCTAGCTTCTGGGGGTGGAGAATAAGATACAACACCCTGTCCTAGGGAAATGGTTCCTGGACTATTTTTAATTAATTCACCAACCATGGGAATAATTGGCGATTGTACCGTATTCATGCGAGAAATGAGGGATTTCATGTCATAATTTTGTTGCATAATCACTATATTTAATAACAGATAGATATTAATACCAAATCAAAAAATGTTTGCAACAAATCCAATTGTAGGGGTGGGGTTTCCGCACCCTTACCAACCAACCATGTGTCGCATTCTTTTTTTCAAATTGGTATAAGTAGATTAACCAAATTGAATTTAAAACCTCACCCCCATCCCCTCTCCTTATTAAGGAGAGGGGTGTCGGTCGGAGGAGGTAAGGTTTTATATTTACAGTGTAACTGATTATGTACCGATATATATTGAGTAAATAATTTAGTTTGGTTTTTGAGTGTTCATATGTTTAAATATAGGTGTAGGTGTAGGGTGGGTTATGACTTTAGTCTAACGCACCATCCTGTAAAGACCGCGTTGCACGCAAAGGCAACACAACGGCAATAAAGCGGGAGGAAAATCCACACCCGGACACTTGCTACAACTTGGGAAAAACAACGCAATGTCCTCGCTTTTTGCCTCCCCTACGTATTTATTGAAAAATCAAATAGTAATCCTATATATTGAGTAAATAATTTAGTTTGGTTTTTGAGTGTTCATATGTTTAAATATAGCGGCAATATTGCGAGCATCATCAATGCCACGATGGTGTGTACCTTGTAATTCTATTTCCAAATGTTGTAAAGCTTGTGCCATACCAAATTTTTTAGACACACCTAAATATTCCGAGAATTCTTTTTTAATATTTCTATGTTCACTACCAAAGGGATAAGGGATTTTGTGATAATTACAATCTTGCATAAATTGAGTTTTGTCATATTCTCCCCAAGAACAAAAGATATAATTAGGAAAAGATTGCATCCATTGTTTCAAATTATCAATAACTTCTGGAAAAGTGGCAGCAGCATCAACATCCTGCTGTTGAATAGTGGTCAATTCTGTACAAAAGTCTGTTAATTTTGGATGTCTCACAGGTTTGATAAACTGCTGAAACTCGGAATCAATTTTCCATGTCAATCTATTCAACATCACTGCACCAATTTCGATAATTTCCATTTCCCGACGACGAATAGTATTATCGTTAGAACAAGTAGCCTCTAAATCGATAATTAAAAAATAGTTATTCATTCTTCAACAAAAGTAAAATTTATTATTTATTCTTGATGTGAATTTGTACTTTCATTAATAGCATATATCTAGGATATACGCAGCAATACTAATATATTGAGTAAGCATCAAAAAATCGTAATTAAATTAAGCACAAGCACTTTATGGTATTCCAAGAACAGATGACAATTTCTACCAAAGGTCACGGTGATATGCATGACCTGACTGAAAAAGTGAATCAAATTGTCAAAAAATCTGGTATTAATATTGGTATGGTAAATGTCTTCAATATCGGTAGTACTGGGGTAATTGGAGCGATTGAATTTGAACCAGGATTACAATATGATTTACCTACACTCCTCAACAAGCTAATTCCTCCCAGTCGGGAATACGGACACGAACAAACCTGGCACGATGGTAACGGACATTCCCACTTGCAAGCTACTTGGTTGGGTCCCGAACTCACTGTTCCCGTGCGCAATTGCAGATTAGTCTTAGGTACATGGCAACAAATCTTTCACTTGGAGTGTGACATTAAACCCCGTCAGCGTCAAGTCTTGGTAACTGTGTATGGGGAGTGAGGAAACAAACCGGGTTTCTTGCCCATATTGACCTCTAAAAATCCGAAGAAACCGGGTTTCTTGCCCATATTAACCTCTAAAAATCCGAATTGTTTGTTTAAAAACCTAAATCCGAAGAAACCGGGTTTCTTGCCCATATTAACCTCTAAAAATCCGAATTGTTTGTTTACTCATATCTTGCACCATTGGTCGGACAAGCACCGAGAAACCGGGTTTCTTGGGAATGACTAATGGTGAAACCCTAAATTTCACGTTTAGAAACCCGGTTTCTGATGCAGGTGCAAGATGTCAGTTTAAAAACCCGGTTTCTCTATGCTTGTTGAGGAAAAAACTTGACTCCAACATTAATTTAGTACATTATTACTAATAGTTGGTGTTGCATCAGAAAATTATCCTCTATTCCGATAGGAGAGTAGAATTAATGAAGCTATCGAAGTTGGACTTGGGTAACGTAGTGGCGATCGCGCACTCTGACGGAAATCTACAGTTGTTGTTAGATTTGGGTGATGAAATAGAGTTGTTGGAGATTCCTGCACCGATTGAAGCTTACGAAGGACTGCAACATCTCAACGATATTGTTGCTGAATCTGTTGAGGAAGCTTGGGAGGAAGAAGAAATTGCCATGTTACCAGTTAACTCATCAATGGCAAATGCCTTAGGATATGATGATGAGAAACAAATTTTACAATTAGAGTTTCACGACGGCTCAGTTTATCAGTATTCTGGCATAGACGATGACACTTGGGAGGACTTGCATCAAGCAGATTCTGTGGGCAGATTTTTTCACAACGAAATTAAGGGTAAATACGAGCGCATATATTAAAAATAATTTATACTTGATTCTCATTCCTCTTCCTTATCTCCCCTTACTTGCGGACGGGGAAACCCCGTCCCTACCTTCTCATCTCCCCCTATTGTTGGACGGGGAAACCCCGTCCCTACCTTCTCATCTCCCCTTACTTGCGGAGGGGGAAACCCCGTCCCTACCTTCTCATCTCCCCTTACTTGCGGAGGGGGAAACCCCGTCCCTACCTTCTCATCTCCCCATCTCTTCATCTCCCCATTTTCTTCCTCACAAGATCCTCACATTTATTTCCTAAGTTCATAGTAGAGGCAAATAAATCCTAAATTTCATCAGTCATCAAGGCTGAAAAATCAGAAAAGTCCAATAAACAATTACTAAGAAAATCAGTGAAGGGTCGATAATCTCTGCGAAAACACAACAAGAGTCTCAAAAGACTAGAAGGGAGGGCGAATTATGTCTATTTTCAAGAAAATTGGCATGAAGATTATGGAAATCATTCGTTATGTAGGTAAAGCAATAACTCGGATTTTCGGTCCTACTGATGATGAATATCCACCTACAGGTGTTCAACCTTTCACGGGAGAACCTCCAGAAAAGAAAAAGAGAAAACGTTTTAGTTGGTAAAGACAACAAAAATACGGTTACCCGGTTTGAAATCATTTCAATTCAAACCGGAACCCCTCCTCACAAGTTCCTCATATTTGTACTCTAAGCTATAAATGGAGAGGGTCTCCTTATGCTAAGAAACAAGCTAGGAATTGCAAATTGAGGGGGGACTAAATTATGACAAAAACCATAGTAAATTTAACATTACCAGCAGTTGTAGGAGTAATTGAGGATATTTTAGAAACTTATCCTCATCATCCTTATCAACAGGCTTTTTCGATTCCTGAGGTACGTCAAGAACTAATTGCTCATGTCCTGAGTAGAATTTCTAATTCCTATACGGTTGTTGAAGAAGAACAACAATCATATATTAGCTTCAAGTCTTTACCTTGTTCTTTGGAAGAGAAGTCATGTATTGAAGCTACAATTCACGAAGGTATTGAGAAAATAATGTTCAATAAAGGAAAAGACCTGAGTCACCAAATTCCAGAAGAAGTAGATCCAGGTTTGGAACCTTCTCATTGGTTTGGTTGATAGATAATATCAAATCTGATTTTATTGGTCTTGGGTGGTTACTAAAGGAAAAAAGGAAACGATTAGGACAACGACTAAACAACAAAACCATATATCCAATAGATATCTGGTGGAAAAGAATGTTCCAGACGTAAAATTTTACGTCTCTATCAGGGTTGTAGTTGACCCATATTTAATTTTCACATCTAGGTCTAATAGACATCTGGTGGAAAAGAATGTAGAGACGTTGCAATGCAACGTCACCGAACAAGGGTTTTGGACAATGCATATTTAATTTTCACGTCTAGGTCTAATGTAGGGTGCGTTATGCTGTGCTAACGCACCTTATGTTTGAAATGCAAGTTATAGCAGTTTTCACTTCAGTCCAATACACTAAGAACCTCACCCTCTTTCCCTCTCCTTAGTAAGGAGAGGGATGTCCGGTCTTGTCAGGGTGAGGTCAAATTTGTATTGCACCCAACCGAAAACCGCTATATCTGTGCAAACTCCAAGTTATACTCTTGTGGGATGTTGCTCTCCAGCCTGTTCGAGTATCCAAAAATCAAGTGCTAATTGTTACTTTGTTTCTAACAGTAAATAAAAATATATTTTTGTAACAAAAGAGACAATAGCTGATAGGGAAAGATAAGATATATGTGTATTGTAATGCTGATCAGGGTGTAGCTACGGAAAGGCAAAAGTAACCTGAATAGATAAAGAGGGAGACCTTTAAAACGGGAATTTCTCGTTCCTTGTCTCTGGCAAGGAATGCAGCGATTGAGGCTCCCGCATCAAATCCAGGCTGGAGGGAGGAGCCTTTCGTGAGTGCATTTCCAGGCTGGAGCCTGGAAAGGAGAGAGACACTCAAAGTTGGGGGTGAAACCCATCACTAATTGATTAACAGCATCATAGATAAAGAGGCTGAAATGGCATTACTGAGAGTATTATTATCTGATTTTATACTGCCACGTTAATCATTTTTACGGCATGGTTTTGTAATTATTGACTTCCGGTTCTAAGTAAAAAGATAAAAGTAAAAAGAAGAAATCCCCATGTAGCTTGCGCGAATCCTAGGGGTATAAATTCAAGATTACAGGAATACAAAACACATTCTTGATGAATGCCTTTTAACTTTTAACTTTTAACTTTTAACTTAAAAGATGTTCAAATAGGAAGAAAGGGTCTACCTATGATTTTCACGTGCCGCATCTCGACTCAATGCCAAAATTACCCGTAGGGGTATTGTCTAAAATCCGGTAATTTTAGATGTTAGAAATAGGGAACAAAGTGCTGGGGGAGGCTAAAGGTTCCGTTGACGTAGCCTATCTTTGCGCTTAAAAATCTCAATTTTCCCTATTCCCTATTCCCCGTTTACTCATGGATGGAGAAGCAAACTAAGGGGAATGTCCAAAGTTGAAAATTTATATGGAGATAGAGATTAAATATGAGTCCAATTAAACCTAGAGTGAAATTAGAAGCTGAATACATTTACACTAATAAGTTCAGCAACAAACAGATTCGATTTTATCCAAAGCAGGATGAAGTAGTAGCTACTTTACAGCAGCAGTCTCTGGAAGAAACGGAGGTCGAGGAGACACAAGGTGCTGAGAACATGTTTGCTGATGTGATGAGAACTACCTCCTTAGCCATGAGTCAAGGAATTAATTTAGACCATGGTGTTACGGTTTTCCAAGTTGACCCTAATCAGGATATGGAGGTAGTAACTACAAGTCTAAACACTCAGCCCCAAATTGCTAACGCAATGCCAGTAATGTTAGACGAAGAGGGTAATTCACGCTACTTTCTACCTGATGAATTTACAGTCCAGTTTCGCCCAGGAGTCAGTAAAGAAGAAGCATTAAATATCATCCAAAACCAAGGTAGTCAAATCCTTGTGGAACAGAGGACTCCTGGCTATTACACCCTAAACGTGCCAGCAGGTCAAGGGTTATTTGAAACTTTACGCCAGTTCTCGAATTTAGATGAGGTTGCTTTTGCAGAACCAAGTGAAATTGGCTTTGATGATGAACTTGTTTATATACCTGATGACCCAGACTTTCCTAAACTGTGGGGTTTACACAACACTGGTCAAGTAGTAAATGGCATTTCTGGTACTTTTGATGCTGATATTGATGCTATCCAAGCCTGGGATATTAATCAGGGTAACCCTGAGGTGATTGTGGCGGTTATTGACACTGGTACTGACTTAGACCATCCCGACTTGGAAGCTAATATTTTGCTTCGGGGTACAGAAGACTGGGATTTTGCTGATGCTGGTGACCCCTGTCCTGACGATCCCTCTGGTCATGGTACCCATGTAGCGGGAACTATTGCCGCAGTAGACAATAAAGCTGGTATTATCGGTGTGGCACCGAAATGCCGAATCATGCCTCTACGAGTTAATTTGAAGTCTGGAATGAACCAGAATCGTGCTGATGCTATTAACTATGTAGCAGCTCAAGCTATTGCCTATCCAAAGCGTAGGTACGTAATTAATTGCAGTTGGAAGATGAGTGGTGACCATGCTGGTGTCCATCAGGCTATCATTAATGCTATTACTAATAATGTGGTCGTGGTGTTTGCAGCTGGAAATAGTGCTCGCGACATTGATGTCCAACCTCAGTATCCTGCCATATACCCAGAGGTAATTGCAGTAGCAGCCACTGACCAAAATGACCAGAAGGCTGGATTTTCTAACTATGGCTCGAAAGTGGATGTTGCAGCACCAGGGGTTAACATTTACTCTACCTATCCTGATGACAGGTATGCCTTCCTCCAGGGAACCTCAATGGCATCACCCCATGTAGCTGGGTTAGCAGCCTTAATTTGGTCGCGCAACCCTTCTCTGAGCAATCATGAAGTTCGCGAGATTATTGAAAAAACTTGCGACAATATTGATTCTAAAAATCCCAGCTATATTGGTAAACTAGGAAAAGGTCGGATTAATGCTCGCAAAGCTCTCAGAGCTACACCCTTACCACCAGTCAGTTTCCAATTTGTCCGCAAACTGAAGTTTCCTCAAAAAAACAATGGTTCTAGCACTGGTCTAGCTTTTGCACGGCATATCCGTATAGGCTATAATCCTCGGTCTGTCTTGTTGTTTGTGACTCAGCAGCCAGGTACAGAGAGAATTTACTATCTCAATCCCAAAACTGGTAGCGTTTTGAAATCAGTTGACCCAACAGGTAACGATACCATTGGTAGTCTTGTCTGGGATGGAAATTATATTCGGGTTGCTAATGTCACAACTGGCTCTGGTTCTATCAACAGTATTAACTCCAATTCAGGTAACCAAGTAAATTCTATTCCCGCACCATCGGGACGTGGGGAAGGACTAGCTTATGATGGCACCTATCTCTATTACTCAACTATTAATCGGATTCATGTCCTCAATGCCAATACTGGTGCAGTGATTCGTTCTTTTGTACCTCCTGGAGGAGCTTGTCGGTCTTTGACCTATGGCAAAGGTTATCTTTTTAGTGGTAACTCAAATACTGGCAAAATCACCATTTTTGACCCCAAAACTCTCGCCATTCGCGATACTATTCCAGCCCTTGGTGGTGGTAATAATCAAGTCGATGGATTAGCATTCAGTTCTTGTACTAGTGAACTATACATTGCTAACCAGAGCGAGAATCTAATTTATGTAGTTCAGTTAATGCTCTGAGACTGCAAAGAAACCGGGTTTTTATGGGTAGGTAAGTGATAATCAGGGTATATAAACCAAAAGAAACTCGGTTTCTCGACTCTCACGAGAGTTTTATATTTGTTTTATAAACACCCTCTGAGCAAAAGTCACAATCATTGTATTCTCAGTAAACAGGCAGAAATAAATACTACATAGGCTTAGAGGTCACCCTCATAAAAATTAAAAATAATTGTCTGGGAACAATGAGGGTGACTTTTTTTGTGGTTGTCAAAAGGAACTAATGAACTCACTCAGAGTCAATAGATATATAAATATGAAACTAATCAACCAAGATGCTTGCCATGACTTGGTTAAAAGCATTGGTAAAATGGCAAAATTCTTTATGAATAAACTAGTATTTCTCACTGTTATAGTTTCACCACTCTGGTTGATTTCTCCAACAATGGGGCAGTTTCTTCAACCAAGTGACGTTATTGCCCAAGACCAATTAAATCAGGGAATTTATCTAGATGCATGTTCTAATAGTTCTTCGTTTTCTGATGTACCAAAGGAACATTGGGCTTATACAGATGTGGTCAATATTGGCTCCTGTAAAATGAAACACAGAAGTTCTGTACCAATTAACAACCTCTTAGCTGCCCCTAACAGGGTAACTATAGCTGGACGTTCCTACCGAATAGAGACTTTTGTTTGGCGCGATTTTATGCCTGGAAGTCCAGAATCGATGATTGCAAACTTGCGTCTGATAGCAGAGGATGGAAATAATGTGCCATCTAACCTCACAGTCGATAGGTTATGGGTTATTAAGTCTAATGGCAAAGAGGTTTGGGAAACTACATTCTCTGATGAACCCAGATTCTCACCAGGATTTGTGGAGATGGTGGCAAGGGGTGGACCTGTTTGGGAACCCGACAGCACTGTCGATGTGGTAGTTCGTCTGCATCAGGGCTTGGATCAAACCTATTTTCTGCGTTCTGTGTCCCAGACTATTCAACGCACAGATTAGATATTTCCAATAGATATAGCGCTTTTCATGCTTTGTGCAATACAGTCGCTTACCTCACCCCCTTCCCCTCTCCTTATTAAGTAGAGGGGTGTGCGGAATGTGGGTTATACTAATTCACGACAATCTTGATACAGATAGAGAATAGACAATAGGAAACAGAGGATTACAGGGCTAGAAACTGTTTATCAAATATAATAACAGTGGGATGGGCATCCCTGCCCGTCCTAATTTCGCTATATGGTTCAGTTTCACAAAATAAACAAAATTACAAGGGAAATTCATCAAATTTAATAACCCCAGCATCGGGTTTGCCTGTATCAAAGCGATAGCTGCTGACTATACCTGTCTGTGTGTCAAAAATACTGAAAACTGTGATTTCATTACTGGCAATATAAGGCATAGTTTGACCATCTTCCCCTAATATGGGTGCAATTGTTGGTATTACAGGTTCTAAGCCATTGGGATCTCCAATTGCTATATAATCTTGACTATGGAATTGTGGTAAGTTATGCCGTTTTTGATTCCCGTAGGCTGCACCGTAAGAATTACCAACATTAGAACTCTCTAAAAAATGCATTCCCGAAGGACTGACAAAGCGGTTCCACAGATGGGAATGTCCAAAAAATACTAACTGCACCCCAGCAGTTTCTAGTAGTGGTAACACGTCCCGAATCAGGTAATCTGCATTCCGGGGATATTCGTAGCGTACTCCTGTAACCTTACCATCTTCATCCCGTTCAATTATCTGCACGGGGTCAGTATAGGGAGGGACAATGTTATCACCCAGGGTATGGGGTGGATGATGGAACATTACCACTTTATATTTTGCTTGTTGAAACTCCGGACTTTGGAGTTCTTGGACTAGCCAGTTATATTGTTTACTACCTTTAGCAATTGGTTCGTAAATATGCTGACCGTATCCCCAATTTTCAGGGTTATTTAATTCATCTCCTGGTTCCCCGTATTTACCTCGTTTGTTATTTTCACTGCTGGGATGTCGCCACATATTGGTGGCATATAACACTACTAAACGAACATCGCCAAAGCTGACTGCATAATAGGTTTTCCCCCCTGTTTCACTTTCTGGGAGAGTAAAAATTTCTTCGTAAGTATCTGTATTAAAGGAATTATCTTTGAGGGATTTCTCTCCATATAAATCCAGAGCAAAATCACGGGGAATGGTATCCTCGAACTCATGATTTAAACTCTCTGTCCTCCCCAAGCGTCCCATGATTTCGTGATTACCAATACAAGTAAACATGGGTGCATGTTGAATGATTTCTCCCCCGGTATAGTTGATTTTCACCCCATCATATGTCATTTCATAGTTAGCACGACCTTGCAAACAGGGGAAAAAAGCATTACCACGACTATCATCAAACCATTCACTAGCGCGATCGGGAATATTGGCTAAATCCCCAGCAAACCAAACCCCATCTACTCGTCCCACTGTTTGAACAACCTTCTGTAAATTGGCTGCTACCATGGGTTTGATTTGATGGTCAGAGGTGAGAAGAATTTTCAGGGGTGTTCCGGGGGTGGGAGTAGCTGCGAGGGTAAAGACATCACTGCTGACAGTTTCCCCATCTTCCCGGACGCTGGTGACTCGGTAATTAACCCTTTTACCGGGAGTTAAACCAGTAATTTGGGCTTCATGTCGCCAAATGTCTCGTAGAACCGGGTGTTGGTAAATTTGTCCGTCCTGGATTTGATTCCCTACCCGTGAATATTGGTCTTCGCAGGTACGACTGAGTTTAGTTCTAGTCGCAGTGGCTGTTTGCTGCAGATTTTCGCCGTAGGTGACTATGTGGTTATTACCCATAAACTCGGTAAACCAGACAACTCGGACAGAATTTGTTGTCGGTAGTTGCAAAAATGGATCGGTTAGCAGTTGCGGTGGAGGTGTCATTTTTTCAGAAGGGAATAGGGAATAGGGAATAGGGAATAGGGAATTGTTGCGGAATTAAAAATTAAAAATTAAAAATGCTTATATAGCAGGGTTTTGGAATAATAATCTTGAGATAACTTTGCCTATTGGTTGCTGGAATTTAAATTATAGGTGGTTGTGAAAACTTACACACTTAAGTAAGTCGGCGAGAAAAATTCAATGTATATTTTGATGTAGGGTGTGTTACACCGTAGGTTAACGCACCTTAAATTGTTGATGGTGCGTTAATTTACGCGACAACACACCCTACTTAAGTAAGTCGGCGAGAAAAATTCGATGTATATGAAGAAATATAAATTTGATGTAGGGTGTCGTACTCTCAGGGGTAACACACCTTAAATTGTTGATGGTGCGTTAACTTACGCGACAACACACCCTACATTTAAACTTCTTAACATAGCTTGAAATATTACCACCGACTTACTTAGTTTACAGGTTTTACAATCGAAACAAGGCAAGATTTTTGAATTTTTAATTTTTAATTTTTAATTCCAAAATGCCCAAACACCACCGATTCATCCTTTATCCCCTAATCTTCCTCCTTTCTTTCCTCCTCTGTTTCCCCTGGGTAAACGCTAAGGAAGCATCCAAACCCAAACCCCAGGAATGGCAAATTAACGGCATTGTCGCCGCTTTGGATGATGGCTATGATGAAGTTAAGGGATATGCTTTGGAGAAATTACGAGAATATGACACCAAAGATTTAAAATCTGTGGTGAAGAAAACGGAGGATATTGCTGAGAAAATCCTCAAAGATGAAAAGGTGAATGACTCTGTTCGTCAAAGTGCAGCATTAGCGTTGGGCAATTTTGGGGAACCAGCAGCCAAATACATCCCCGATATCGTCAACTTCCTCAAGGATGAAAAGGTGGATTCCTCTGTTCGTAGAGGTGCAGCAGTAGCCTTGGGGAATTTTGGGTCAGCAGCAGCCAAATACATCCCGGATATCCTCAACATCCTCAAGGATGAAAAGGTGGATTCCGATGTTGGTTATGGTGCAGCACTAGCCTTGGGGAATTTGGGGTCAGCAGCAGCCAAATACATCCCCGATATCGTCAACATCCTCAAGGATGAAAAGGTGGATTCCTATGTTCGTAGAGGTGCAGCACTAGCCTTGGGGAATTTGGGGTCAGCAGCAGCCAAATACATCCCCGATATCGTCAACATCCTCAAGGATGAAAAGGTGAATGACTCTGTTCGTAGAGGTGCAGCAGTAGCCTTGGGGAATTTTGGGTCAGCAGCAGCCAAATACATCCCCGATATCGTCAACTTCCTCAAGGATGAAAAGGTGAATTTCTATTTTCGTAGGAATGCAGCAGATGCCTTGGGGAATTTTGGGTCAGCAGCAGCCAAATACATCCCCGATATCGTCAACTTCCTCAAGGATGAAAAGGTGAATTCCGATGTTGGTTATGGTGCAGCACTAGCCTTGGGGAATTTGGGGTCAGCAGCAGCCAAATACATCCCCGATATCGTCAACATCCTCAAGGATGAAAAGGTGGATTCCTCTGTTCGTAGAGGTGCAGCACTAGCCTTGGGGAATTTGGGGTCAGCAGCAGCCAAATACATCCCCGATATCGTCAACATCCTCAAGGATGAAAAGGTGGATTCCTCTGTTCGTCAAAGTGCAGCAGTAGCGTTGAGTAAGATAAAACAACTAGAGTTAAAACAAGTTGTGGTTGTGCTGAATAATCTTTACGATCGCAGTCATAATCAATTTAAAAAAACTTGGCGTTTCCTGACCTATATTACAGGTGGAGGAACTGAGGAAGTAAAAACCCTGCTGACATGGTTAGGTTTTCCCCATCCTGAAACAATCCCCAAACAATTAAAGCACGATGAAGCTGTAAAAACCCTGAAAGTGTTTCAAACCGCTTGGGAATCTAGTCAGGGATTAAATGCTTTACGAGAGGATTTAGCCAAGCAAATTGCCGTAGTCACAGCTTACAAAAAGGTTACTTGGAAACCCCAAGATATCGCCTTACTGCAATCTCACTACAACAACCTCAAAGCTGTCAACTCTACCCACGCTGATGCAATACAGTCTGTGATAGTTAAACTCGAAGGTTGGCAATGGTTATTCAAAGCTAGAAATACAATTATCATTCACGCGGCATTTTGGCTAGGATTAATTTTCGCCTATCCCAAATATCCCCAAATTCAAGCCATCTTCTTCTGGAACCCCTGGGTAAGAAAGATTCTGGGTATGGGTTACGTCGGCTTTCTTCTCACTTGGGTTCCCTTCCTCCGTCGCAAATTATTTGAACCCTTCCAACCTTCCCTGCTAGCAGATGCGGGTTTGGATAATTTCGACGACAACGCCTATTTTCCAGAATCCATGGTGAACACTAATACTAACACCTCTCCCCTTCCCCTCCCCTTAGTAAGGGGAGGGGTGGCGAAGCCGGGGTGGGGTATTCCCATTACCCAAGCAATTCCCACCATCGAGGGACAAATCGTCTTAGAAGGGGATTCTGGCTTGGGAAAATCCATGTTTGTGCGTCACCTCCTGAAAACTTCCCAGCAAATCATCGTATATATACCAGCCCGCAAATGTGAAAATGGTGTAATTGCAGCCATCCAAGCAAAACTCCACGGACAAGCACAGGACGAGAATTTCCTCAAAAACCTTATCTACAGCGGTGCCATTGACATCTGCATCGATGGACTCAACGAAGTTACCGCTGACACCAGGGCAAAAATCAGCCAATTCGTAGAAAGCTACTTCCGGGGCAATATTATCATGACAACCCAGCCCCTAGAATGGATATCCCCCTCCACAGCCAAAACCTACTACATCCAACCCCTACAACCAACACAAATTGCAGAATTCTTACTTTTCCGTCAACCACACCTACCCGCAGACGCCAAAATCCAAGGTACAGAATACCAACAAGCCTGCAAAGACTATCTCACACAAATCCTCAACCACCAACAACCACCAGAAGAACTAGCCGCAGCTAAACGCATACTTTCCAACCCCATGGATTTAACCCTGGTAGCTCAGATGTTATCACAAGGCAAACACCCAGACCTATTTCGCCTGCAAGAACAACAATACAACCAAATGGCAGCAGAATACTTGCAAGAATGGAAACATGAATTCCCTTTGAAAAGCTTCTCCCAAGCCGTCTACCAAATGCGTCTCAACGATGAAAGCGCCTTACCAGCAGAAAAATTTTACCAGGAATTAGACAGCATGGAAGACGAAAAATACAAAATGGTAGTCAGTCGTCAGTGGAAAGAAAACGACGAAGCCAAGAAAGAATGGTACTTCCGCCACGATAAAATTATGGACTTCTTCTTGGTGCAAAACTTTCTCGGTGAAGGTACAGAAATAGAAACACGTCTTATCGACCACATGGGCGACCCGCGTTTTCGCGGAGTTTACTTTTTGCTCGCAACCTTCCTACCCTTGGATGCAGCGCGGGAATTGCGGGAAAAATTAATCCAGTACGCAGCAGACACAAAAGATCATACCGTTAGCGATACCTTTGTACAATTGTTACGTTCTAGATGACAAGAGAACCTCACCCCTAGTGTTCTGTCCCATTAGTTTTGATGGCTAGTAGTCCACCACACCAACTTTGCCGGGTAAAGGCAGAGAGGGGGAAGAGGGGGAAGAGGGGGGAGAGGGGGGAGAAAAAACTTTGTTCTTTCCTTATTAACCCCGCATAGTTTACTTGGTGGAGTACTAGTATTTCACCAAGCAAACTTTGCAGGTTTAATTTCAGCAAAGCAAGAGTCCTCTAAAAAACTCACATACCAGATTAAGAGTATTTTGTCAACCGTACATATTTATCAGTCTGTCTGGGGTGGTGAAAATTGGTCTTTTCTTATGTCATCAAAATTTTACTTTGAAGCGAGTTACTACGACAGAAAGAGGGTTGTAGCTGTTTTGGGTAATTAATGGTCAGAGTAAGCCCCAATTACATTTTTTTTATAATAGCATGAAACAACGGAATTGCGTCAAGAAATTAGGAATGATTTTCGATAAAAAATTGACCAAAAATCAGGTCTTATATTAATTACCAAACAAAATGAGGTTAAAAATAACTTTTACTTATATTATTGATCAATATTAGTACTGTGCAAATTCCCGACTTCTTTGAGGTTGATTTCAAAAAAATAGGAACATGTCAGTAACTAGTTCAAATTAAATATAAAACCTCACCCCCATCCCCTCTCTTACCCTATGGGTATGCCGTAAGGCATTGTCGTAGACTAGCCATGACCTATCTACGTAAGGAGATGGGTGCCGTCAGGCGGGGTGAGGGTGAGGTTTTATCTTACATTTAATTATGGCTACCTACTTATTTGTAGTATTTTAATCAACAACAGTTTCAAACCCATGTCCTCAACTCATCTAACACTGAATTTAGTAGAAGGTTCCGTTTCTTTCAGCTTTTCACCGCAGGCTGCACGGGAATTAAAAGCAGCAATCGATGAATTAATGCAGAGTTTAAAAGCTGTGGCTGCTAAACCAACTCCAGGAGCGGGTAAAGTTACTCCCCAGCCATCAATGGAATATCGTCATACTGGGGAAGTATTTCTAGAAGTTTTTTGTAATCCCAATATTTGGGCTACTCCCTTTGCTGCTAAAGTCTTACTGACAATCCGCGATGCTAGTATCCGCTTAACCACAGAGGCTGAACTGACTCGTATCATTGAAGATTTGAACCAATATTTAGAGCAAGTAGAGTTAATCTGATAACTTGCACCACCCTCAAGAAAAGCCAAAATTCGGCGTTGCTGAATCCATGGCGTGAAAATGATTTTGCATGATTCCAAAACCCTTGTTCGGTGACGTTGCACTGCAACCTCTGGAACTGATTGACTGACAAATCTTTTTGATGTAGGTTGGGTTGTAGCTTGCTTCCCCGGAGGGGTAGCATGTAGACGCGCAAGACAGGTCATGGCTTCTCGTATGCGTAAGCATTGCCGTAGGCTAGAAGTGCGGCTAGTCTACGACAACGCCTTACGGCGTACACTCTACGTAGCTTGCTTCTCCGTTGCGTTAGCTTCCCGCAGGGTAGGAGTGAAGGCTTACGCCT
>JASJCY010000154.1 GCA_030065825.1 Nostocaceae cyanobacterium
CGCCAGTTCACTCAACGCGGGAAACCCGCGCACGTGACTGGCTCCGCAACGCGCTGCTCTCTACCCCACAATAATTTTAGTAATTTCATCTGTACTTCACCAGACTGAGAAAGGCTATAAGTAATAAATAATAAGTAATAAATAATAAGCATTTTGGTTTTCCTACACATTTTTCCGTTCACCCCCCATTACCGATTACCGATTACCGATTACCGATTACCGATTACTCATATCTTGCACCATTGTCAACAAGACTAAAAAAACCGGGTTTATAAACGTAAAATTTAGGTTTTCGCTATTAGTAATTCTCAATAAACCCGGTTTTCCCCCAGGTGCAAGATGTGTGATTACCAATTACCGATTACCCATTACCAATTACCCATTACCCATTACCAATTACCCATTACCCATTACCTATTACGCAAAAAATGCAAACCGATCCCAAACCAGGAACACTCTATGTCGTTGGTACACCCATTGGTAACCTAGAAGATATGACTTTTCGCGCGGTGCGAATTTTGCAAGGAGTGGATTTAATTGCAGCAGAAGATACTCGTCACACGGGAAAACTACTACAACATTTCCAAATTCAGACTCCCCAAATAAGTTACCACAACCACAATCGTCGTAGTCGCATTCCAGAATTATTAAACCATTTACATACTGGATATGCGATCGCCTTGGTTACCGATGCGGGGATGCCGGGAATTTCCGATCCTGGCTATGAATTGATTAAAGCCTCCATTGATGAAGGTATATCTGTAGTTCCAATTCCCGGTGCTAGTGCTGCGGTAACCGCGTTAAGTGCGGCAGGACTACCAACAGATAGATTTGTTTTTGAAGGATTTCTACCCTCAAAAACTCAACAGCGACGAGAACAATTAGAATTACTGAAAACACAACAAAGGACAATAATTTTCTACGAATCTCCACACCGCTTGCAGCAAACTTTACAAGACTTAGCAGATATTTTGGGAACTGAACGTCAAATTGTCCTAGCACGAGAGTTAACTAAATTGTATGAGGAATTTTGGCGAGGGGAAATAGGTGAAGCATTGACAGTTTATGCACACAAAAAACCCCAAGGAGAGTACACTTTAATAGTAGCGGGAAACCCACCCATTAAACCGCAGCTTTGTGAACCACAATTAAAAGCAGAATTAGCGAAAATGATTAGTCAAGGAATATCGCGATCGCAAGCTAGCCGCGAGTTAGCAAAAGCGACTTCCCTTAATCGTCGCCACCTCTATCAACTAGCTTTGGCAATCGACACTTGTGATACTCTTGCTGAACAACCGGAACAAGAGTAATCTAAAAATAAAAGGAAGTTGTATGATTGGGATATTGTTGAGATAATATAACTAACTCTGAGAGACTCTTGAGTTGATTAAAACTATTGAATAAATTCGACAATCTTCCCTAGGTTTGTGTTATCCTATCGAAAATATAACCACTTTCACCAATCCACTGAAAACTTTGCGTTCGCCATCATTTGGATTTTATCATTCTAAATGAGATTTTCGTTAAAGTTAAGGCAGGATTAAAATAGTAAATGTTGATGAATGAGGAATAAGTAAGAATGACCCAAGTGGTTTTAGGAGAAAATGAAGGAATAGATTCTGCACTGCGTCGATTTAAACGCCAAGTTTCCAAAGCTGGAATTTTGGCTGACGTGAAGTATCATCGTCACTTTGAGACGCCACAAGAGAGGCGTAAACGCAAGGCAGTGGCAGCAAGACGCAAGCGACGTTTTAAATAAACCTTTTGCAGGTCTTGACGTTACTTCTTGAGCATTCTAGATTAATCAGCGTTTGCTCTTGTGAAGTAATAACAAACATGAAACAAAATAAATTTTATCTATTTTGGCATGTAAGCATATTACTTTAATTTTGCCCTCAAGACGTTAGGTGCCTGATATTGGTTAGATGGAGCAAGCTTAATTGCTGCCATCAACCACAATAACATTTTAATTATCAGTTATGGGGAAACTAGGAGTTTAATTAACTATCGAGACTCGCAAGATTCAGGTATAGCAATAGTAAGGCTATTACAGCGATTCATTGCTTTTTCAACTCCTTGTTTTAGGCATAGTTCGACACATTCAACCACAAATTGGAGTATGTCAGACACTAGTTGAGTTTCAGCCATAGAAAATTTTCCTAGAACATGGGAGACGGTATCCTTTTCCTCAACCGCTGCATTTTTGGGTCTACCAATACCAATACGTAAACGGGGGAAATTTTGCGTGCTGAGGTGGGAGATTGTACTCTTCATGCCATTATGTCCACCAGCAGAACCAGACAAGCGCAAGCGAGTTTTGCCGAGAGGTAAATCCATATCGTCATAAATCACTAATACAGATTCTGGAGACAGCTTATACCAGTTTGTCACTGCTTGTATTGCTTGTCCAGAGCGGTTCATATACGTTAATGGTTTGAGCAAGCGAATTTTGTTACCTTGGACTGCTAGTCCTTCTCCGTACAAACCCTGAAACTTGCGATTTTCTGCCAGGGAAATTTGCCAGGAACGAGATAAGGCATCTACAGCATCAAAACCGATATTATGACGGGTACGCTCATATTTAGGCTCTGGATTTCCCAATCCTACAATTAGCTGGGGAATTACTAAAGTTTTTTGTGTCGCAGTTTCTGTCATCTGAAATGTAAATTTAGGAGTTAGTAGGGGTGCAATGCTTGCACCCAAAGTAGGGGTGCAATGCTTGCACCAAAAGTAGAGGTGTAATGCTTGCACCCAAAGTAGAGGTGTAATGCTTGCACCCAAAGTAGGGGTGCAATGTTTGTTTGCACCCAAAGTAGAGGTGTAATGTTTGCACCCAAAGTAGGGGTGCAATGTTTGTTTGCACCCAAAGTAGAGGTGTAATGCTTGCACCCAAAGTAGGGGTGCAATGTTTGTTTGCACCCAAAAGTTAAAAGTTTGGAGTAAGTTCTCCTCCCCATCTCCTCATCTCCCTTGTCTTCCATTCCCTGTTTATACATGGAAATTTCAGTATAAACTGTTTTATGCTTCATCCTTTTGGACTGCTTCTAATTGCTTGGGTTCAATTTCAGCAGTAGTTTTGACAGCTTCTTCCAACTGTTGTGCTTCTTTTTGGAATTCGTTTTGAAACTCCTTAGAAGCATCTTGAAAACCACGAATTGCCTTTCCCAAGCTGCGACCAATTTCTGGCAGCTTTTTGGGACCAAAGACTAACAGTGCTACAACCATAATTACAGCCATTTCTGGCAGACCGATACCAAAGATATTCATAATCTTGACCCTCTATACGCCACAATCATTCCCAATACCCACATATGTAGTTTAGTCAATAAAGTAATGATTGCGTTTATTGAACCACAGACAAAAAAGCCCGGACAAGCCGGGTTAGTTGATTAATTATGCAGGCTTTAGGAGTGATAAATTTCCTAACCGCCTAAACTCCGCCAATCAACATTCACATCTTGAATCAAGATAGACTTGTTATAAACTTGGAGAATAATCAGCAGAAAAACAAAAAACAGCCCCATAAACACAGCCATTAAAGGGGTGGTACCCCAGCCAGGAGCGACTTTACCATACTCAGAGTTTAGGGGTCTGAGGATATCCCCTAACCTTGTTTTTTGTGCCATACTTCACCTAATATGAGTTGCCAAAGCATTTTTTAATCTTCTGTAATATTCTATTATAAATGGAACAACGGAACTCTCGTTTAAACCAGAAATGGAAGTAACCTCCGAATGCACTATCGTGAGGTAATGAAGCCCAAAGTATAATCGCGAGATTTGCTGTTGGGAGAACGTCACCCTTCCTTTGTGATATCATCGTTATCATATATACTCAAATTATGGAACCTGCAACAGCTCTTAGTATTTCTCTTGGCGCTATTCTGATAGTCGTCACAGTACTTTCAATTTACACCGCTTTTGGACCTCCTGCTAAGGAACTTAGCGATCCCTTTGAAGATCACGAAGATTAAGGAAGATTAAGGAGAGTAGGGGAAGTAGGGGAAAAATTAATAACTCCTAACTCTTTTCCTCCCAATTCCACGCCTTTTGGGCGCAAGCTTTGCGCCCCTACAAATTACTTTTGTTTGTCTGTTCTAATTACTAACTCTAAAATTAGCGATTTTCCACGGCTGGATTGTCAGGTTTTGTTCTGTAGGTGAAAATTCAGAGTCAGATGTAGGACGTTCTAATAAATCCACTGATTCTCCTAGTTTTAACCCCAAATCGCTATTGATGCGAAACTCGGCTGTTTCTCCGTGAGATTCATAACAACGGAGAATCCACTGCTGAGGGTGGTCTTCTGCTTGCTTAAATGCCATTAAAATTAAATTTTCGGCACCTAAATCTAGGAGACTGCCAATGGGGGGTAAAGAGGGATTGTGATGGCTATTGTCGGGAATCACAACTTGTAGGGGTAGATTTAATTCGTATCCCTGTCTAACGGTATGTGCCTGTTTCCAGTTTCCAGGATGGGGATACAAGGCATAGGTAAATTGATGAATACCTTGGTCTGCTTGGGAGTCGGGCCATTTTGGGCTTCTTAATAGGGAGAGGCGTAATTGATTGGGTTGGGTGTCGTAGCCGTATTTACAATCATTTAGTAAACTCACTCCGTAAGTATTGGGGGATGGGGAAGCATCTTGGGTAATGTCAGCCCAACGTAAAGCAGGGACTTCCCATTTGGCTTTTTCTTCTGGGGTTTGGGGTTTGGTGGAACGGCGAATTGTGCCGCAAGGAATTTCATAGGTGGCAAAATCTGCTTCTATCTGTAGGGGAAAGGCAGCTTTTACTAGTACATGGGATTCTCGCCAGTCAACGGTATTGGCTATTTTGAGGATTGGGGAAGCAGTTTGGAGGATATAATCACTACGAAACTCTGATGCTCCCCATTGCTTAATTACACGGATGCGAGTTTGTACAGAACCTGTTTCCAGACATTCAATAGATTTTAATTGTGGTGCTGGTAGGGGATGTTGAGCATAATTAGGATCTATGTTCCATGCATCCCAATCTTGACCGCTATCTTGAAAGAATTGTAATTGATTTCCACCCGCAGAATCTAAAACTTCCCTATTATTAACCTTGTCAAAAATGCTGGCTAAATTTCCTGTTTCTGACTCTATAATGACTCGCAAAAATTCATTCTCGAAAGTCAATTTTTTGCTTTCAAAATGTGTTTGACAAATTTTTTCTGATTTTGTATACTTGTCAAGTGTAGAATCTATTTGTATGTTATTGGCATTTGGCAAGCCTTCATCCCCAGAAACCAGCCAGAACAAGCGATACCCAACGGAGGGGATATCATCAGCCAAGAATAAAACTTGCTCTCCTATACCAAATTGGGAGATAAGCTTTTCCCCTAAATGATTGTAAATGTGCCATGGTTGATTAGATGGTGTTTGGGGTAAGTCAACAGCGACAACCTGCGATCGCACCCAGTTGAGAGAATTAAAGACTACTATGGGTAAGCTGTGGGGACTTGGAGGTTCTGGGAGTTGAATTTGAGCAGCTAACCCTTGTAAAGACTGCTGCAATATTTGTGAACCGATTTTTTCCACTTCCTGCCACTCGGGTTCGGCATCCTCATAAACTTCTGTAATGGAGGAACCAGGGAGAATATCGTGAAACTGGTGAAATAGAACTTGTTTCCAAGCCTTTTCTAGTTCAATCTGGGGATAGCTCTGCTGAAAGCTAAGATTTGCCAAAGCTGCAAACAACTCCGCTTCATAAAGCAAATTTTCACAACGACGGTTCCACCACTTTTGGTCACCGTGAGTAGTATAACAGCCGCGATGGAATTCTAGATAGAGTTCGTCATCCCAAATAGGTTTATTGTCCACAGAGATGCCATTAATAGCGTCTCTACAAGAGTGCAAATACTTTTGTGCTGTAGTGAACTCTAATTCTGGAAACAAAGGGGAAGATTGCCATCTACGTGCTATTTCCAACATATCACGGGTGGGACCACCTCCATGGTCACCAACACCAGGAAGGCAAAGATAATCTTGTAAACCAGTTTGACGTTCCCATTCCACAGCATAGTCAGCGATTTTCACTGGATTAATACCTTCACCAACAGGTCCAGACATCCAACTAAAGACTTGACTGCCATCAGGCGATCGCCACCAAAAAGCACCAAAAGGAAACTTGGTCGTATCATTCCAACGTAACTTTTGAGTGACAAAAAATTCAATTCCTGCCTGTTGCATAAACTGGGGTAAAGTCCAAGTAAAACCAAAACTATCAGGAACCCATACCACCGTTGCTAACTTACCAAACTTCTCCCACACATAGCGCTGACCATACAATAACTGACGGACAATAGACTCTCCAGCAATAATATTTAACTCCGGTTCCACCCAAAAACCACCGACAACTTCCCATCTTCCATCTTTCACCTTTTCTTGAATACGAGCAAACAAATCTGGAAGATTCTCCTCCACCCAAGCATAAAGTGCTGGAGTTGAATGACAGAAAATCAACTCCGGGAAATCCTCCTGTAACTTCAGAACCGACTCAAAAGTATTCTGCGCAGCCTTCCAAGTTTCACATACTCGCCATAACCATGCCATATCCAAATGGGCATGACCCAAAAGATAAATTTTAGATTTTGGATTGACAAATTGAGATTCAATTAACCCTTGCCGCAAACCAACGAGAAACCTCTCCTTTTCCCTCTTTTCTTCCTTCGCGTCCTTCGCGTCTTTGCGGTTAAATTTCTCCCAATCCACCTCCGGAACAAAATCTGGGAAATACCGCGACATCACCGCTAACTCATCAGCTACAAAACCAGGATCGATACCACCATTCCTAGCCTCATATACCAAAAGAGATTGCACCAAAGCCCCATCACAATGTCCCAGACTTACCAACCGCAAAGCCACAATAAATTCATCACCAGACTTTACGCTTTCACTAATTAAAACCCGAGGGCAATAATCAAATAAATCCCCCTCAGCCACCAACTTACCATTCACATGAATGGATGCAGAATTAGCCGACCAAGCCAACGCCAACCGCAAACTCAAACCTGCCAAAGGGTAACCTGACAAAGCTGATGGAACTACCAATTTTTGTGCTAACCACAGTACTTTTTCACCACCAGTCCAAGGAATATGTCCTTTCTCATTCAACTTGACAATATCCCAGTTAGATATTTCAGCTTCCGTAATATTTCTGATATCAATTTCTGCCTCCAAACATCGCCAAGTAGACAGAATATCAACCTGAGAGCAAGAGCGTAATTTCTCAATTGCTTCAGCAATAATTTTTGTATTCGCAGGGTATGCAGGGGTGAACATTTGAATTATAAATTATCAATAAATTATCAGTTTCTGGCTGGATGTATCTATGGGTAAGAGTAGCAGCAAAAATTGTTTCCTTTCTATACAGATAAACAGGGGGCTTGATACCGATTACTTTTTGGTTATATGTTCGCTAAAATTAGATGTTGATAACTACAGCTTATTTCTAGAAGTGTTAAGTACAATTGGACGAGTAAGGATACCCATCCCACAATAGTTTGAATAATTTTTGAATAATTTAGTTTTGTACTCATTTACTTGCAACTCTTGCTGTATTGTTATTCCTCATAGCAATCTCTAGCCTCTGTATTCACATCTTGCACCACAAGATGACCCTTGAAAATTAGAACTTAAAACTCTTAATATTTCCTAGGCACTGCTGATCTTACCCTCCCACTCAAAGGTGCAATATATGTATATACAGAAATATTTTAAGCTATTTACGGATAGCTAGACACACACCCTACGCTTATAAATGTGCCAGTTGCGTAAGTCCTACTAGATTTACAATTATTTACCGGGAGTCTCAAACCTAACAAACCTTTCACTCACAATATACTATTAATTATTATGCCTGATCCTTCCTCTGGTCGTTACCAAAGTAAACTTTTTAACTTTGTAAAGCAGCAGTCTCGGCGCTTAGGCGAGGGATTGGGACGTAGTTTGCGCCAATTACAACTAGCAACTCATTGGTCATTAGAAGCACTACTGCAATCCGTAGTTTTAATGATGCAAAAAGCTGTAGAGTCAGCAGGGAAACAACTGCAAACAGGAGAACACAAACCCAAGCTACACTTACAAGGGGAAACTAACACGGATGACAGGGATAGGGATTACGCGGATAACACGGATAGTGATAGGGATGTATCTCAAAAATTCTCTAGTGATAATAAGAAAGCCTTGACATTAATAGATGCAGCAGTTGCTAAATTAGAATCAAATATAGTTCCAATATCCCGTGTGAGTAAGGAAATTGTCGGAGGTATACAAACTCAGTTAAATATATTTTTCTACGGTAAACAGCAGCCAGACAATAATAAATCAAAGGTTGTGGAAACTTCGCCACCTCAAATTCCATCGAAGATTTCCACAGTTCTCAACTTCTTATTTGGGAATAATATTACTCAAGAAACAAGTCTTTCTATAAGCAAAATTCCAGGGAAAAAACTTCCAGTTGCACCTCAAAACCCCCAGGTATCCAATCAAAATGTAGCAGATCCTTGGTTAACCCTTGATGATTTATTTGATAATAGCCAAGAAGTAGTTGAGGTTACTGATAATCAAAACCTAATTTCTCCATCATCAACGGCAAATCCTCCTCTTCCTCCTAGTAAATCCCCAGAATATATTCCCCAAAATTTAGTTAATTATTACCAAAAGTTTTTACGACAACCCCAACCAGGTTCCGGGTTAGTACAAAAGCAAAAACAAACCCGTGATATTACCCCAACTCAGAAAACACGAACTGTATCCTCCATTTCTCCCCTGAAAACAGAGAATCATCAAGGAGAAATTTCTCCACAGCAGCGTCAAAACAACCAAGTAGAAGCAAAACCAGATTGGATAGAAACCAAAGCCAATATAGTTGGGTATGAAAAGCATCCCTTGGTGCAAATTTTGGAATGGTTGGATATCATTATTTTGTGGATAGAAGAGATATTGGTGAAATTTTTTGCGTTCCTACAAAGATTGTTACGGGGGAAATAGTTTAGCGTTCAGTGATATCCCTAGATGCTATTCAAGGTTTTAAATGCCACAATATAAGATAAGTATTGAATTGTGAGAGGTGCCATTTGATGAAATGCTTACCGCTTACTCTGGTTTTTACACTTGGGATATTTGCTAGTGCTAACAGTGCTAATGCTAACCCAAGTATAGCGGTTCTCACTTTGGTAGGATACACCAAAACCTCACCCCCTTCCCCTCTCCTTACTAAGGAGAGGGGTGGCTTTAGCCGGGGTGAGGTGGAATCTGTACTTCATTTAACTGATAACCGCTATAATTTCTCGAATTTAGAACAACATAACAATAATCAAGCTGATGTTTTAGTCACAGAACCAATCACAATTAATAGTAATTGGAATAGTGCGATTAATCAACCAAATAATCCACAATCAGAATCAAAATCCATTCCCTTAGTGCGTGAACAAGGATGTAAAAAGGTCGATCCCTTAGATTTAATCAAAGATCCGGGTTTAATTTTCCAGGAATGTAAACAAACAATCAATGAACAAGCCTATCAATATGATAGACAAAGTGAGTATTATCTCAAGGTTCCCCCACTAGATTCTGGTTTAGTTAATGTTACAGTGACTAAGTTCTGAGTTTCAATGAGGTGGTTTTACAATAAATATAACCGAAGGGAGTATGTCAAAAACTCCCTTTTTGATTTCTGCACTTTTTATTATTTATCATTTATTAATATACAGTAATAGCAATTTTAAAAAAGTTAGAAAAAAGAATGCAACACATACTTACTAGGGGTGCGGAAACTACGTTACTACTGCAATTAGAATTGTTGCAAACATTTTTTTATTTGGTATAACAATATTGATAATACTCCATTTTTAATTAATTATTAGCCAATCATAAGTAATAAGTAATAAGTATTATAGCGCTTCCTAATCTGCTGAAGTACAAAAGGCAAGGATGCCCCGCAGTCGCTACAACGGGGGGAACCCCCGCAACGCGCTGCTCTCTACCCCACAATAATTTTAGTAATTTTATCTGTACTTCACCAGATTGAGAAAGGCTATAAGTATTTTAGTTCTCCCACAGATTTGTTCGTTCACCCCCGATTACCCATTACCCAATAATAAGTAATAAGTAATAAGTATTTTGGTTCTCCCACAGATTTTTTCGTTTACCCCCGATTACCCATTAGCGATTAGCGATTACCAATTACCAATTACCAATTACCAATTATAGCTAATTTCACTTGAGTCGAATACACTCTTGTGGGAGTCCTAAATATTACCAATCAGGTTTGTATTGTATCTATCCAACTGAAAATCGCTATATAAACGACTTAGGATATTGTCATAATCTGTGGTCGCTGGGTGACACTACAAACTCTAATTTAGAGATACAGAATTTATCACTGTATCACACAGCCTACGCTTATATATAAATGTGCTAGTTGCGTAAATGTTATTATAATCTTTGCTTGATAATTTCATTGAATAATCCTGTAGAAATCATATTTAAATTAAGGATATAGTCGATATGATAAAAAGTTTCTTCCAGTGACTTTAACGCAGTTTTCCAACCTAAACCATCGGTAATCCAAATAAACTTGTGGTTCTGTACTGATAAATCATCAAAAAGTGTCTTATATTCACCAGCAGTTGCTTTTAGTTTTGAACCTCCACCACCATAAAAATTAACTTCTATCAGATAGAGTAAACCCTGATTATTAATTGCAAAATCAAACCTCCTATTGGACTTATCTACCTTGACTGTAATACTCCAATCTTCACTAATTTTATCAGCAGTAGCTTGCTTTATATAATTCCAACTATTAGACTTGCAAATTGATTTCACAAATTCTTCAACAATAACCTCCATAGTATTCCCTCCACGGTTTTTTCTCCCGTTACTATCCAAGCCAACTTCAATCCCTA
The DNA here is from genome assembly GCA_030065825.1 of Nostocaceae cyanobacterium. GTDB lineage: Bacteria > Cyanobacteriota > Cyanobacteriia > Cyanobacteriales > Nostocaceae > JASJCY01. The sequence continues at coordinate 10,930 of JASJCY010000154.1, forward strand.
AGACATAATCAGGGATACTTTTAATAGTTCGATTTTTCAATATATCAAGTAGACCTGTTTCTTTTGTAAATTGAACTACTTCATCAATTTCCTTAGAAGTTAATACACCAGGTATACTTCGATTGCTAAACCTAAAATCTTGGTACTTTAAATTGCTATTTGTATAATCAGTTAATATCTGAAAACTTTCTTCTCTGCAAGCTATTAAAAGAGGAATAATAATCATAATCCTGGGATTTTGTTGCAAAATATTTTTTAATTTAGCTTCTATATCATTTTTGCCTATTAAATAATTTAGTGTGTGTAAATGAATTTCAATTTCTTCAAAATTTGATATCACTTTTTGCCAGTTAACAAAATAATCCCAGGTAGTAATTGAATCAGTTAAATTATTCTTCAAATAGTTAAATACATCTTGTGGAGATGTACAATTAATCTTCTCCTGAAAAATAGAGTGAAATTTCATGATTTCAAAATTTGATTTTAGTTGATTTTAGTAATTCATAATTAGCAATTCATTAATTAAACCCCTCTTGGAAGATTTACTATTAATATTGCGAGATGCTTGAATTCTCTCAATTCTATAGTTTCTGTAAGCGTCCTCGAAAAAATTATCACTCTGATTCTCATTTTTTGGGTCTGAATTACTTAAAAGCAACTTGGAACCAACAGAATCTAACTCTGAAAAAAAATCTCTGAGTCGCAATTGTTCACTATCATTAAAAGAACTTTCTGAATATGCAGTAAAATTAGCAGTTTTACTAATTGGTCTATAGGGTGGATCGAAATAAACAAATGTAGCTTCATCAATAAACTCTCTACATTTTGTAAAATCACCCAGGAGAATATTGACCTTTTGCAATATTAAAGAAACCGCTCTGAGATTTTCTAAATTACATATTTTGGGTTTGTTATATTTTCCCATAGGAACATTAAAATATCCCTGAGAATTAACTCTAAAAAGCCCGTTAAAACATGTACGGTTCAAAAAAATAATTTGTGCAGTTCTCTCTATCCAGCTAGAAGCAAATTGATGATAATTAATATTTTTTTTGTGCGAATTGAATAACTCTCTTGTCTGATAAAAATATTTTTTTCTCTCGTTTTCAGATAACGACCAGTATTTATCTTGAATGTTTAAAAGAACTTCTCCTAATAAATCCACATCTTGCTTAATTGTTTGATACGCAAGAATTAATTCAGGATTAATATCAAAAACAACAATTTCTTCTAAATTATGATAATTTGAAGCAATGTAAAAAAGCATTGCTCCCCCTCCTATAAATGGTTCAACATATCTTGTAATTGAACCATCTATTAATGATTCTGGAAAAAAATCGCTTATTTGTTGTACAAGCTTCCCTTTTCCTCCAGCCCATTTTAAGAAAGGTCGAGGAATGAGAGAAGATGATAGTGATGTTTTTGAAAGCACTGCTATCTGCTTTTTTCTTCTCAATTACGTTCTTAGAAATTTAACATCACTATGATAGTTTATATGTACTAAATATTGCAATCTTTTTATTTTTGTCTTTATTTTTATCAGAAATTAGTATGTGGGAGGAAACATTTACCGTGAATTTCTAGCAATTATGAATTATTTTCCTTGTGTGACACCACCGACAACTGGCTTAACTTCCGAAGAGTCAGAAAAGGGATTGGTTCCACCAGTCCAGTTAAAATCACTGATGCGGAAAGTAATACCACCTAGTTCCAATTCTGGATTATAACGCAAACTGATACCGTAAGTACGGCGGCTATATTCGAGAACGTAATCAGTACTAATGGCTTCCCTTGTATCTAAGTTAATACTGGTTTGTAAGCCAAAGCGCAAAGGACCATAGATTTGTTGTGTAATTCCAGCACTGAGAGTTGTCGTATCAGCTGCCCTGTCAAATAAAAATGGTGATTCTCCAGTGTTAAAACCTTCAGAAAAACTAATATTAAAACCCGTGTAATCAAAAAAACGTTTAGAAAAATTACCAAATTGTCCTTGTAAACCAATAGTACCAATTAGGGTACTTTGGTCCTCACCATTAGTGTAATAACTAGTAGTTCCCGTTACCCCAGCAAAAGCAGTTATATAAGGTACGACAGGATTAGGAGTATACCTCAATCCCTCCTTAGCGGTGGCTGGTAAGGCTTTTCCTGACCATAATAATAAACCTCCATTGAGAGCAGCGCTAGCTTGGAAACGACCCAAGGAGACGCGATTGTTACTCCTGTCTGCATCTAATAAATCTTGGCGATCGGTGTTTGCTTCAATTAACTGCGCACCCGCTTGGTAGCTAAGATTAATCCCCTTAGCTACAGGAATTATGGGTGAGGTAATAATACCACCAAGGCTACTTTGGACGGTTTGAAAGCCAAGAGTACCATTGAAAAGGCGATCGCGATAACTATATTCAAAAGTCAAATTGTGGGGGTTACGCAGGTCACCTACAGCTTGACGCAAGCGTAAACTAGCCCGCAAAGAATTCTCAACATCACCTAAATCTAAACTGGTCAAATTTCCCTTACCCTCTACCTTAGTCTGGGGACCTAAAGTAGCATCTAAATTTGCTTTTAAGCCAAACAGTGCTGGTATATCACTTGCACCTTCGTCTACTGCTTTTTGGGCAAAAAATTGTGGGGTGAGGGTAAAGATAACCTTTTCTTGATTGATGGGGTTAAAGCTACGTTCCACAAATAATCCCCCCCGTTCATCACCATCAAAACCAAAAGATACTAGTGCAGGGCTAGTATTACGTTCTCTACGGTCAATTACCTGCTGGTCTTTCGGTATGGGCAGACTCAAACCTCGGTCAAAAACTAAACGTTGTCTTTTCGTTTTTATACGGTCTCTTTGGGGTGACTCCTGGGTGAGAGTAACTTTATCAGCCCTTAACTCTAACTCCGGTGGCGAAAATGGGTCATTAGTTATACTTACATCCCTAGCTTGCCAACCCCGGGGATAAAAATCAACCCGTGCAGCTTCAAACCGTAGCCGTCTGACTTCACCTCCCTGCTTTCCTACGGGGAGATTACTAACATTTCTCGCACCACCAAGAACAATATTAATTCCTCCAGGGCTACTAGCTTCCAGGGGTTGGTTAGCGCGGATGCGATCGCTTAATGGTTGGGCTGGAACTCCACCCGCAGTCACATCGGTGGGTAAGAAATTGAAATCTTGTCCGGCTGTGGGGATAAAAATCTCTCCACTACCAGCCATGAGTTCCCCACTATCCTGAATAAAATTATAGGTAAATCGCTGTCCCCGCAAAACTTGATCGCCCCGTGTCAGGGCTACATTCCCTTCCCCAACGGCGATTAAATTATCTAAATTAACTTGCAGGCGATCGGCATCCACCACTCCCCCATCAAATCTTACTACTACATTCCCTTCCGCTGTCACAATCCGGCGTTGATCATCATATTCTTGTCGATCCGCAACTACTTCTATCACCCTCCTCCTCTCTGGGGGATTATTGCTTGGTGGAGTTGTGGTAGGGGGTTGACTTTCTGACTCAGTTATGGTGTCTTCTTGTGGTGTTGGTGCAGTCTCTGCTGGATTTGGCACCTGATTAATTGGAGTGCGAGACTTAAATTCTATAGTTGAGGGAGTTGGGGTTTGATTTGCCTGACTGTAGGTAGTAAAGGGTATTCTAATTGCTTTTTCTAATTTCTCAGTTTCACCTTGTTGTGGCTTTTCTATATTTGGAGTCTGACCTGAAACTAATGCTTTGCCAGATAAACTTTGTTGAGTAAACGAACTTTGAGACTTATCTTCTGCTTGTGTTTCTCTGGTTTCTTTATACCTCTGGAGTTTTTGATTTAACCCCTGAGAATTGCTGTGGTGAACCAGGAAAGATGGTTCTCCTTCTTCTGACATCTCCTGTACGGGTAAACCAACAGACAGTCCTCCAGCCAAATCAGCCGCTTTATTTTCAACCTTCAACTCATCCTTCCTAGGTAAGTCGGGAGATTTGGTAGTAATTGGGAATTGGGCAGACGAAATGCTTTTCCCTATCGGTGAAAACACTGGGGAAAATGTTTCTGGCTTGCTGGGTGTAAATAGTTTCTGGGTAACTGGTAACTTATGTTTGACTGATTTTTGAGCAGAAGCATTCCCAGACAAAGGACTAACATTGGCTGTTACCTCCTGTAACAACGTTTCTGATTGTCCCTGTGATTGGTTTTTATTCACATCCAGCGGGCTTTCCCTAGCTACTGGGGTAGGGTTTGCAGTGGGTACAGTTGCCAGGATAGCAGGGGTTGGAGGGGGTAGAACTGGATGAAGCATATTTCAGCACAATTGAAGCTCAAAAACAGCCAAAATAATAGCCGGAAGGACGGATATAGATTTTTCCTTCCGACTTTTGCCAACTGATTAGACAAGATTAAATCGCGGCAAATAGTCATAAAACCGGATAATTTGGACGCTTACAAATACTAAAGAGTGGTCATTTTTGTGTAGCCATCACTTTCTATGTATTTATGATGTCTTGATCATCAACTTAATGTTTGTTAGTCCCCGTCCTTAAGGACGGGGTCTTTTTCCTTACCGAAGGTTGCCCAAAACTGTCCAACTCAGGGGTGTCATGACTTAAATAACGTAGCAAGCGCTTAGACTGGAAAGACCTACCCCCCATTAGGGTGAATAATGCGGTTTTATACCGTTTTATCCCGACCTGCAGGTCTTTCTTCCGGCAGTTGTGGATAATTGCGAGAATTTTTATTCAAAATCCCGACGACCGGGGTTACGGGCAGGATCATTAGATAAAAATCCAAAGACGAAAAGGCTTACAAAGAAGGTAACAACAATATATACAACGATTTTTAAAGTCAGCATAGGGATGTCTCCGTGATAGTATGAAGAGCTTTCAGTATCTGCGATGCAGAAAAGATAGCTTCTTTATCTTACCTAAATTTTGCCTTTTTTTTAGAGGAAACTAGTACAGCTTCCTGGAAATAGACGACTTCCCATGGACTTACGAACCCACCCCAACCCCAGTAAATTTCGGTACTGAGGATGTTGTAAATGGTAGATGCCCCAAATAACAGAAGTTGCGATCTAGTTGGTTGTCTGACGTTAACAACCTCTACGGGGTTCCATGGATTTTGAGGAATATCCCCACTACCCAGTAATAAGTAATAAGTAATGAGTATTTTGGTTATCCCACAGATTTTTTCGTTCACCCCCCATTACCGATTACCGATTACCGATTACTCTTTAGAGTTAACTAATTCCTTAGCTATGCGGCTTTTGATAACTCTTGCTGGGATTCCTACAGCTACGGAGTAGGGAGGAATATCTTTAGTAACAACTGCACCTGCACCGATCACACTTCCTTTGCCGATAGTAATCCCATCCAATACGGTGACTCCATGTCCTAACCAACAATCATCTTCAATGGTGATTCCTTTACGGGTAACACCTTGATCTTTAATTGGCACCAATAAGTCTGAAAAAATATGATTGTTAGCAATAATTCCTGTATGAGCAGCAATCATACATTTTTTACCAATTGTAATATCTCCAGGACCACCAATACAAACATTAGGACCAATAAATGTCTTTTCACCGATATATATACGGGTATTTTCTAAACAGCCAATCTCAACATTTCGCTCAATTGCTACTCCATCACTTAAACAAAGTCGATTATTTTTATCTCCCCTGGCATCTATACGGGCACCTTTGAAAATATACACATTATTTCCTAACTCTATGCAATTTACCCCAAATAATTCTACGTTATGCTGAATATAAACTTTACCGGATATTCTGGAAATGATTAGATGATAAAACCAAGCTCTTAGTTGTGGTCCAAGCAGAATTGTTGGCAGCCATCCCAAGATACTGGTGATTAAAAACTCTGGTAATCGTTGCCATTTTGAAAACAATTGATGATTATTCATAGCAAAATTATTCTCTAACATTATTTGTCTTCAAAGTAGGTAGTTACAAACAATTTGCACCATCTCCAATAAGGGAGATGAAGCCTCTAAATACTCGTTACTAGGCTAAACATGGTAACTAGAAATGTTACCCATTTTCTTTGCATATCATCGGAGGTGAGACCCTCATATTCTATGAGCAAATACTGATTGCTATTGATGCGATTTAAATACATTGTCATCGCTTTTTCATTTTTTATTTACGTTTACTTTGCCTGAGAATATACCGAAATATCGGCAAAGACGATAAATAAATCTTGCATGATTGTAGAGAGTATTTTAGGCAGTTCATGTTCGTCATCTCTCAATTTTGTACATAGAACAGTAAAATTCAAAAAGATGACATAAACAAGTATGTATCAAACTGTATAATTCGATAATTTACTTGTGATTTGCTAGCATAATTTACGGACTAACCCCATTCAGTAATTATCTAAATTTGATTTCAGCATCAATCTGCTTGAACCTAACATAATTTATTTCCTTAATGGCAAAGACAAAGTTTGCTTTAACTTTTTATTGTTTCTGTAAAGTTTATGTAAAGACTTGATTAATAAAATAATCATTAAGATTTTGATAGTTTCAAATATGTGTATTAAGATGCAAAACTTTGGTAATTGATAGCATTAAAAACTAATTTTTACCTACTTGTGGAAGGCTACATTGCACTAAAATCCCCAGTCCCTATTTTCAAGACAGTCTTCTCATGTAAAAATCCTACAACCAAATATGGAAAGGATTTTTCCCCCCATACTCTATATCCTATTTAAGATACTTAAAAGGCTTAAATGTTCGGGGGCAGCAATAGTTTTTTTGGGGATAAAACCATTACTAAGGGCGAAGCGTGTTTTTTGCCCAAGTTAAGACCATTACTATAGCGCGCTTACTTTTTTGCCCAAGTTAAGACCATTACTATAGCGCGCTTACTTTTTTGCCCAAGTTAAGACCATTACTATAGCGCGCTTACTTTTTTGACCAAGTTAAGACCATTACTATAGCGCGCTTACTTTTTTGCCCAAGTTAAGACCATTACTATAGCGCGCTTACTTTTTTGCCCAGGCAAGACCATTACTATAGCGCGCTTACTTTTTTGACCAAGTTAAGACCATTACTATAGCGCGCTTACTTTTTTGACCAAGTTAAGACCATTACTATAGCGCTAGACTTTTTTAACCAAGTTAAGACCATTACTATAGCGCGCTTACTTTTTTGACCAAGTTAAGACCATTACTATAGCGCTAGACTTTTTTGACCAAGTTAAGACCATTACTATAGCGCTAGACTTTTTTGACCAAGTTAAGACCATTACTATAGCGCTAGACTTTT
>JASJCY010000155.1 GCA_030065825.1 Nostocaceae cyanobacterium
GTAAGACTCAGACCGGATTTAGTTCCGGATACCCATTTTTTTGGGATACCCAACAAAGCAACGGCGAGCGAGACGCGAAGCCCAAGACGTAGCGTAAGCGGAGTCTGTGGGTACTTCACCTTTCATGCTGTGCGGCACAATTGGGAGTGGAGTTCCAAGAAGTGTGGGGATTTGGTGAGGGTACTTGTGCCACTAATTCTACCTCACCATCACTATTAATTATCCATCCTTGGGATTCAATGATTTCTAAATTGTCATTTTCTAAATTGTCGTTTGTTGATATCTGCTTGACAGTTGCCTGTTGAAAAGTTTTGCTATCTTCTCTTGACAAAGTACGCAAGTCTTGCCACACCGTCCTGGCTCTAATTGTACCAGTGGGATTCTCTGGTAGGCGATCTCTTCCTCTGAGAACAAAAGTATTGTCTTTAATTTTACAACTTGTAGCAATTTGTCTAGAACCATCTACGGGACTCTCTTCCAATTCTACCAAGCCCTTGGATGGGTCAACTTCTGGAGTATTGAGTTCAACAAAGCCGTTAAATTCTGCACCTGCTTCTGAAGAGGCAGTAATGTCACTTTCTGGGGTGAGTTGCTGGCGAAATTCCGTACCATAAATGGCTTTGGCATTAATAACCACGCGACCAGCAAAACTTTGTTCAGCATTAGCAGTGATATCGCTATTATCAAAAGCTACTAATGTATCCGTATTAATATTGATATTGCCACCAGTTGCCAAATCTTGAGCATTGGTGGAAATTCTACTTGATCGCCGCATCTGCATATTGCTGCTATTGATATTAATGTTACCTTTATCACCAACGGCAGCATCGGCGGTAATCACACCTTGATTATCCACAAGGACAAAATCAGCTTCAATGTTAATATTACCCGCAGCCCCTCGTCCGGCGGGAATACTGGGGTTGACACTGGAGAAGTTACTAGCGGTGATAGTTGCCTCATCTCGGACAATTAATTTATCAGTAGTCACATTGATGTCACCCCCTGCTCCAGTGCCGAAAATAGCATTAGTAAATAAGCCACTGATTCGCCGAGATCTACCAACCAGTTCCACCGACTCAGAAGCCCTGACCGTCAAATCTCCTGCATTTCCTGAGCCAGTAGTCGCTACTGCAATTTGACCGCCATCCCGTAGCTGCAAGCGCTGGGTTTCAACTAGTATATTGCCTCCATTACCAGTACCGGCAGAAGAGAAGGCAAACAAACCGCTGGCTCCTTGTGGTACTTCGCCGATGGCATTTACCTCTGTTGCTCGCACTGTTAATCTACCCCCATTTCCCGCACCAAAGGTACTAACCCTAATAGCTGCCCCATCTACAAGCTGCAAGCTCTGGGTTTCTATCAATAATTGACCACCCTCACCCGTAGCACCCCTCCGCACATCAGCAAACAAACCGCTCGGACCCCGATTTGAACCACCAATCAGTTCTATATCAGTTGCCTTGACTGTCATGGTTCCAGAGTTTCCAGCACTCAAGGTACTAATTGACATTTGCGCTCCCTCAGTCAGCCGCAAGCTGTCGGTTTCCACAGTCAAAATACCTCCACTCCCGGTGGCTCCACGATTGACATTGGCAAACAAGCCAGTTGTATCAAACTTTGAATCACCCCTGAGTTCTACTTCATTAGCTTGAACCTGCAACTCTCCGGCACTACCAGCACCAAAATTATTGACTCTGATTTGCCCTCCATCAGCCAAGGACAAGCGCTCAACCTCCACATTTATATTGCCACCCCTACCTGTGGCTGTGGAAGCGACATCGGCAAATAAACCACTGAAAAATGTATCTGAGGTTCCGCTGGCTGTTAAGGATGCTGCTTTTACCTCCAGAGTTCCTCCAGTATCATTTCCCAAGGTATTTGTCAAGATTGCGGAACCATCTGTAAGGGTAATGTTCTGTCCCCGTACCTGAACATTACCACCGCGATTACCACTAGTATCAACGGAAGCAGCTTCGGATAAACTGATATCTTGAAAATTGTTAACACCCTTGTAGCTGAACTGAAAACCGGGAGTATTAGGAGTTATGCTAACCAAACTATCTGCACCTACACTCCCCAATTCAATGCGTCCACTTTCAGCAGTCAGATTACCACCCTGCAAGTCAAGATTACCACCTACAAGAGCCAGGGTTTGACCTGTAGGTACTTGCAGTCCAAAAGGTCGAGTATTTCTGACAATTTCCAAATTCTGCCGATTGATAGACAAATTATTTCCCGTTCCTTGCACTTGAATACTGCTGGGATTAGAACCAAATTGTAAACCCATAGGAACATTTACAATTAACAGGGGTGAACCTTGGGGATTTGTAGCGCTAAACTCACTACCATCAGGAAATTTGATACTCTCCGCTGTGGAAGCGACAAAAGAACCATTAATATTCAAGCTAGCATTAGGACCGAAAACAATACCGTTAGGGTTAATTAAGAAAACGTTAGCGCTACCGTTAGCCTTAATTAAACCATCGATATTAGAAATAGAGCCACCTGTAACCCGGTTGATAATATTTTCAATGTTTGAGGAATTGTCAAAAAATGCTTCTTGTCCGGTGGGGATGGAAAATCGCTCAAAGCTATGAAATAGATTCGTTCCTGCTATCGTACCCCCGGTAATTTCGCTTCTGGTGCCATTGGGGGTAACAATGGGGGTAACAATGGAATTAGTAGGAAGGGTAGCATCTGGAACAATTTGCGCTCTCACAGCAGAGGGGAAAACAAACAAGATAAAGCCCAAAATCCAAGATGCTTTGGTTTTACCTTGTACTCGTTGGTTCTTGTTGTTGCAAAATATACCTTTTTGAAATACTGTATGTACAAAATAAATTAGCCCTGACATCTTCACTTTTTCCACTGGGTTCACTGGCTTAGTATTCCCTTAAAGAGTGAGAAAGTAACTACTATCACGGATTGATAGGGATTACAGGATTACACGGATGATTAATTTGTATAATCCTCTAATCCGTGCAATCATGTAATCCGTATAATCAGTGATTTTGTTTTTGATTGCGACGTTTCCAAAAAGCGCCAATACCCAACAATCCCAGCAATCCCATAGTTGCAGATGGTTCGGGTACGCTGGTGGCTTCCTTAGCATCTCCTTCTTGCCACCATCCACACCATGGATCCCAGACGGGGTTACACCAGCCGTTCCCGTTCCCGTTCCCGTTCCCGTTCCCGTTCCCGTTATTATTAGTGCTTCCATATAGATTCATGTTCAGTGAACTATCGATTAAACTAACTGAGAGGGAGGTTGTTGAACTGGTGGTTGTAGTTGTTGTAGTCGTGTTTGTATTATAAATATCACTCTCGTTCATCATCTGTTGTACTTCTGTTAAGCGGTCTGCAATCACAGCGGTAGTTGCTCGGGTTTCGGCTTCGCTTCTGAGAAGATTTAAATCTAGGATTGCTGAATCTACAAAATCCCAACCAATTACGTCCAATGCTTTGAGGTCGAAGGCTGAAATCTCCCCGATTTGTCCTGTTTCTAGGTTTGGGTTCATGATTCCCAGAGGATTATTGACATTTAATTTCCAGTGGCTGGTTTGTTCACCATCACCGCCTAAACTAGTATTAGTACCCGTAGAAAATAAAGCCTCTTGATTATCGACTGTAAAGACAGTATGTGCTTGATCCACTGAAAAGTATTTGGAACCACCAATAGCAGAATCAATGGCATCCGCAGCTGCACTCTCTTGGGAATAGCGGAACAGATCCAAAGAGGAAGCGTCAATGGGATTTTGTTGACCATTACTGATGTCGAGGGTGCTGATAAAGCCTAGATTATGACCAATTTCGTGCAGTACCACGCTGACAAAGTCATAATTATTGTCACCTATTTGTCCAGTGTGGTAGTCATATTGCCAATTGGCAGAGTTATCTAGTTGGATATAGCCATCAAGATTCAGTTGGTTGGTATTTAGACCTAGTGCCTTGGCATTGGCATAGGTTAACATTACGTTGGAGTTATGCTGGATTGTACCGTCTTGGATTAGCCGATTGTAACCTACGATGGAACCATTATTAGGGTCTATGTAGTTTGGCAAATACAGGGTTTCACCCGCTAAAGAGGCTTCTTGTTGAGCAGCTGTGCGAAAAGAATTGTAAGTAATATTGCTTACCCCCGGGGTTGCTCCACCAAGTTTACCTGTAGGTAATACACCATCTGTCATGGCAAAGTGAAAGTTGAGGGTGACATCATCGGTTAAATATGAAGACCAGATACCCGCAGCTAGTTCAACCCCAGTGATTTGTGATTGGGTCGTTCCTGGAGCATAACTTAAGTTAAAGGTAACAGCTTTTGCAGGGGTGCTGCTGGCTATAATTCCTGCTAAGGCAAAGGCAAGCCTGAAAGACCATTTATGAGGCTTAAAGCTTTTTGTTGTCATTTTAAAATAATTTATATTTTTGTTTTGAAAAAATTTGATATTTCTGCAAAAAGGGAACAAGAAACCCTGTTTGCTATCCGGGTATAATACTCCCACTTTTATAAGTGACAAGTTTCGGATGGGGATGAGCAGCCCATCCGAAACTCTTTGTTACCAGTTCCCCGTTTCCTTTTAATTTGATGCATACATCACAGTGTAGTTTGATCCACTGAGAGTTTTGTTTAGTTACAAACAATATTTTTTAATAAAATAATAAAAGTTATGACCAAAACAAAGTTGGTCAGTGTTAATACTTAAAATATTAGACATCTCTGGACAAATAGAGACGCGACATATCGCGTCTCATATATCCCATCTCCACAAGGGTTTTAGATAATGCATATTTAATTTCCAACAGATGTCTATTAGTGGTGATAGATAAATTATCGTGGTAGAAGTACGGCGTTAGTTATTTACAAATGGTACCTAATACAGGAAATCTTTTTTACTACGAACCTTAAAGAAAGCACCAATACCCAACAACCCCAACAACCCCATAATCGCGGATGGTTCCGGTACGCTAGTGACTTCCTCACCATCTCCTGATTGCCACCACCCACAGTTTGGATCTACTATGGGGTCACACCAGCCATCTTGGTTGTAAATTACACTCTCTGCAATCATTTCTTGTACGTCTGACGTTCTATCTTGCATCACAGCATTACTTGCTTGCGTTTGTGCCTCCTGTAGCAGTGCATTTATATCTAATTGTGCCAAGAAATTAACATCCCAATTAATAGCACCCATTGCTGTCAGGTCTAGATTCGAGATAGATATTCGTTGTCCTTTCTCCAGTACCGGAGTCATGATTCCTAAGGGATTGGTAGAATCGTGCTTCCAGTGAGCTGGTTGAAAGCCATCACCGCCATTGGATACATCACCTGTGGAAAAATTTCCTAAATTAGGGAAAAATTGACTTTGAAACAGAGAAAAGTAAGCGTTGCTACCCACACGAAAGTCCCTAGCACCTAGACTTTTACTCTCATCGGAATAGCGGAACAGATCCAACCAGGAGGCTCTAGATGTAGTATTGCCATTCTCATCTACGAAGGATATGCCAACACCACTGATAAATCCTAGGGTGTGACCAATTTCGTGTAGTGCCACAGTTACAAAATCATACTCATTTGATGAAACATCTGTGGTGTAATCATAATGCCAAGGGGCATTTGTATTCATTTGAATATAGCCATCGAGACCTCCGTAATTATTGAGTATAGATGGGATGTTGCTATTGGAGAGTGCCTTGTAATTAGAGGTAGTAAGCATAATTGTGTTCTCTGTGGTGATGCTGCCATCCTGCTGGAGAAACTTTTGATTACTAGTTTGATGATTAAGAAATATCGCTGGAGTCGCAGCACCCAGAGGTCCCCCTGTCTCAGGATTTCCTAGATTTTTCATTGCAACGTGAATGTTTAAATCTATTGTGTCTGATTCTAGTAAATAGGATGACCATATCTGCCCAGCCAGTTCCATTGCCTCCTTTTGTTGCGTTGTGGTTCCTGGATCGTAGGAAAAGTTGAAGGTTACCGCCAGTGCTGAGGTGCTGCTGGCTACAACTCCCGTAATGGCAAGGACAGTTCTTAAATACCATTTTTGAACTTGAAATCTTTTTGTTTTCATATTTTGGTTTTTTACTGAACTTTTGGGCGTTGGTGAAGAACAAAAATGCAATTCTGCTTATCAATTAAATGTATTTTCCTGGTTTCATAAACTCTGTAGAGACGTTGTACTGCAACGCCTCTAGGACAATATTTCTACTGTAAAATCCGTCAATTCATGGATTCATACATTGATGAAACAACAATATTATGTATTTACAATATAATTCGCCATATTAATAATTTCCTGTAGTATTGGAGAATATTATGTCAAAGTAAAATAAAATAATACTTGCAAAAATAAAATTTATAATCGTAATATTACGTAGATTTATAGTCAAAGATTATTGCTATTAGTTGCCACATTTTTTACTACGACCCTTGAGGAAAGCACTAATACCCAACAACCCCAACAGCCCCATAATCGCAGATGGTTTTGGTATGCTGGTGGCTTCCTTAGCATCCCCTTCTTGCCACCAACCACAGTGCGGATCTACCAATGGATCGCACCAGCCATCATAGTAAACTCCACTAGTTTGCATCATCTGTTCTACGTCTGACATTCTATCTTCAATCACAGCATTACTTGCTTTCGTCTGTGCATCCTGTAGCAGTGCATTCATATCTAATTGCGCTGAGTAATTGACATTCCAACCAATTACATCCAATGCTTGTAAATCTAGAGTCGAGATATATCTTATTTCTTCCTGGGAGAGTTTCGGATCCATAACTCCTAGGGGATTGTTAGTACTAATCTGCCAGTGAGATGCCTGATATCCATTACCACCTAACAACGATGTATTCAACCCAGTAGAAAAGTTGCCTAAATTCGTGGCACCTCCATCCATAGAGAAGTAAGCATTAGCACCAATTCGGAAGTCAATTGCTCCTTGGCTTGCACTCTCACTAGAATAACGGAATATATCTAAGGCAGTGGGTAAAGAGAATTCATTGAGGACATCGATGCCACTGATAAACCCTAAACTATGTCCAATTTCATGGAGAACGACACTAACAAAATCGTGTTGGTTGTTGTCAACTGTACCCCCAGCGTAGTCATAACTCCAATTAACCGATTGTTCCAATTGAATGTAGGCATCTAATCCATTAGCATCACCGCTAATGTCATTACCCAAGGCTTTATTATTGGCTGTAGTCTGGAGAAGTTCGTAAAAAGTACTATCTATGCCACCAAATAGGAGTTTGACTGAATATAAAGTGCTGTCCTGGGTAGAGGTTGGCAAGAGGTTAATATTAGCGGTGCCATCTGCTGTCAAACCCTCTTTGAACTTGTCATAGTTCATCTTCACAATCGCTGGGGTGGCACCACCCAATTTACCAGGAAGCAAAGCACCGTTAGTCATTGCAACGTGAATGTTGACTACGATATCAATGTCTTGTTCAGTGTCTTGTAAGTAAGAAGACCAAATATTTCCGGCTAACTCAACTGCCTCAATTTGTTCCTGGGTGATGCCTGGCTGGTAGGTAAAGTTGAAGGTAACCGCTGCTAGTGCTGAGGTGCTGCTGGCTACAACTCCCGCTATGGCAAGGGCAGTTCTTAAATACCATTTATGAACTTGAAATCTTTTTGTTTTCATCTTTTGATTTTTTCCTGAAATTTTGGGCGTTGGTGAAGAACAAAAATGCAATTGTGCTTATCAATTAAATGTATTTTCCTGGTTTCATCAACTCTGTAGAGACGTTGCAATGCAACGTCTCTAGGACAATATATCTACTGTAAAATCTGTCAATTCATGGATTCATATATTGATGAAACAACGGTATTATGTATTTACAATATAATTCGCCATATTAATAATTTCGTGTAGTCTTAGAGAATATTATGTCAAAGTAAAATAAAATAATACTTCCAAAAATAAAATTTATATTCGTAATATTACGTAGATTTATAGTCAAACATTATTGCTATTAGTTGCCACATTTTTACTACGACCCTTGAGGAAAACACTAATACCCAACAACCCCAATAGCCCCATAATCGCAGATGGTTCTGGTACGCTAATAACATCCTCAGCATCTCCTGATTGCCACCACCCACAGTTCGGATCTACTATGGGGTCACACCAGCCATCTTGCTTGTAAACTTCACTATCTTCAATCATCGCTTCTACCTGCTCCGATTTATCTGCAATTACTGCTTCATTTGCTTCTATCGCTGCATTCTCTAGGAGTGTATCCATATCTAATTCTGGTGAGTAGTTAATATCCCAACCAATGGCATCAAATGCTTGTAAGTCTAAAGTCGAGATATATCTTCTTGTTCCCCAGCCCAGTAGAGGGTCCATAATTCCTAGAGGATTGTCAAGACTCACCTTCCAGTGGGGTGCTTGAAAGCCATCTCCTCCAAGGAATATATTCACACCCTCGGCAAAATTACCTAAATTAGTGTTACCTTCATCCAGAGAAAAATAGGCATTGCTACCGACACGGAAGTCAATAGCATCTAAATCTGCACTCTCTTGGGAATAGCGGAATAGATCCAACGAGGAGGCTTTATAGACAGTATTATCATTGTCATTTTGGTAAGACCTTTCAACGCCACTGATAAAGCCTAGGGTATGACCAATTTCGTGTAGCGCTACAGTTACAAAGTCGAACTTATTGGATGAGACATTTGTCGTGTAATCATAATGCCAAGAGGCGTTTTTATTCATTTGGATGAACCCATCAAGACCACCATATCTACCACTACCGTCCCAGTTGACTCCCATCAGAGACTTGGCATTAGCAGTGGCGATCATTAAGTTATTAGTGCTGATGATAGTGCCATTTTGTAGGAGTAAGTTGAACCCGTCATGAATGTCATCGAAGATTTCTACATCATCAGAGTCTCGAAAAGAAGTATAATTTTGATTGGCAACTAGCGCTGGAGTTGCCCCACCCAGGGGTAATATATCTGTCATGGCGACGTGAATGTTGATTTCTCCTGGTTCTGTTAAATAAGATGACCATATCTGCCCAGCCAGTTCAAATGCCTCGATTTGTTCGTGCGTCGTGCCTGGCTGATAGGAGAAGTTAAAATTAGCCGCCAGTGCCGAGGTGCTGCTGGCTACAACTCCCGCTAAGGCAAGGGCAGTTCTTAAGTACCATTTTTGAGGTTTAAATACTTTATTTTTCATATCTATCTTTATTTGTTAATTAAGCTTTCTAAATTTTGATATTTTACAAATATAGTTTATTAGTTCAATAATTTTGTTTAGTTAACAAGAATATTTTGTAATGGAAAAATTAATATTGAATGATGTCAAAATAATGGCGAAAGGTATTTAATCTTAAGTGTAAATACGGAGGCAAATAGGGGCTGGGTTACCTGCCTTACTTTCCTATAAATAGGAGAGGGATTACACCAGAAAAAACAATCAGACAGGATTTATAGCGGTTTTCATCTGGGTAGAATATAGCGGTTTTCAGTTGAGTTCAATACACTCAAAACCTCACCCCGTCCTAAGTCCTGCGGACACCCCTCTCCCTTTCCCCTCTCCCATTGGGAGAGGGGTTAGGGGTGAGGGTAGGAGAGGGGAAGGGGGTGAGGTTTATCTGTATTCTATCCAAGTGAAAAGTGCTATATAGCGCTTTTCAGTTGAGTCCAATACACTCGAAACCTCACCCCGTCCTGCGGACACCCCTCTCCCTTTCCCCTCTCCCATTGGGAGAGGGGTTAGGGGTGAGGGTAGGAGAGGGGAAGGGGGTGAGGTTCATCTGTATTCTATGCAAGTGAAAACCGCTATATAAAGGGAATCGGTGAAATTAGGACGATTTGGGATGCCCATCCCACTCATACTGTATTTGATACCCTACGGGTTATTACTTATTACTTATTACTTATTACTTATTACTTATTACTTATTACTTATTACTTATTACAAAAACCTCACCCAGTCTGCAAGAGAGGGTGAGGTTGCTGAAGATACGGTCAGTGGTCTATTTTAATGTTTTGTAAAGATAAGTTCTTTGTTTTTGCCTTTTAGTTGAGAGTTGGTTGACTATTTTCTTGCCACCAGCACCAGCTTAAAAGTGTGCCTGCTGTTACTAACTTAATTGCTTCTAGCACCCAGTAACTGCAATGCAACATGGTCATATTGGCTGGAATTTCAGCAGCTGTCTGGAATAGATTTAATTGCAAACCCATAGCGGACATATGCGGAGTTAAGACATAGGTATCCATTAAAGATACACCAAGCAATAGTACGGATAAAATCAGTCCCCTACGACGCCATTTAGGTGCGGTATTACCAAGGGCTAAAATACTAGTCAATGTAATAGCCGCAGCTAATAATTCTAGGCGATTAAAATTCCAGAAAATTACATAGCCAGCCGTCGCAAAACTGCTTTGTGTCATCATCCCAGAAACATATAGACTAGGCA
The DNA here is from genome assembly GCA_030065825.1 of Nostocaceae cyanobacterium. GTDB lineage: Bacteria > Cyanobacteriota > Cyanobacteriia > Cyanobacteriales > Nostocaceae > JASJCY01. Next base: position 10,430 of record JASJCY010000155.1, read on the forward strand.
TAATTACCCAATCTAAAACTAAACTAGCACTCAGCCAGAAGCCCAATGTGAAAATGACAATAGTTTGCCAAATAGGGCGCTTGTATTGAAAATTAGAAATAGTATTCATATGAATAAGTGCGTGTATTTTTCTCTTATTCTTAGTTTCTAACCTCACAAGGTATTTTGACAACAAATATCAACTATCTGTTACAAAGTAGTTGCAATCTCATCAAGGATTGGGAACTGGTAAACGGTGCTTACTTTTCACGGGATCTGGAAAACCTCTCTCTAAATCTCTCTCCTACAAGGAGAGAGACTTTGATTTGGGGGCTGGGGGGTTAGGTTTTTCGTGAACTTTTCCACATAACGTGAAAAGTCAGGTAAACGGTGTAGACACCCATAGCAGACCGGAATGCACCTCGGTTTTGAGCCTTGGTACATTCCGGTGTGTTAGCGATCGCCTAACTTTGATGAACTTATGTTAAAAAATACCTACAAGTAGGGCGCTAGTCATCAAAAACAAAGCCAAAATAGACAAACCTAGGACTACCATCAGAGGATTCATGTGTTTTGAATGTACCTCTTCGGCTTGTATATCTTCTTCTTCCAAGTGCATTAGTCGAATCAGATTAGATATTTCTTTGGCATCCCTGACATGGTGTAGTGCCTTGGTTTCTCCATTAGGATATGTGAAAACGAAGTAAGTGGGAACTTGGATATGGCTTCCGGTAATATCGTGCTTATCTACCGCTAATTGTTTAGCTTTTTCTTCAATTGTTTGAGATTCTTCTGTAATTACGTCCCCTGGGTTTGCTGTTGGGAATCTTGGATCTACTGCATAAGATGTCATAGAAACCTCCAGTCTCAAAGACTGTTTTTCCTTGTTTGTTTATGATTGTGACTGCTGCCAAGCCCATAATGTGATACGATTTTTAGCAGCAAAACAGAGATTAGTTATCTCAACTAAACAGATGATTGATATTTATTTATGGTAAACACATCAAGAGCAAATATATAGTATTTGTATCAATTATTTAAAATAGATTATTAATACTTTAATAACCAGTTGCAGTTATCATATTTGTTGTAACAAACAATTACAAAATATTAGCAATGCTTCATAAATGGGGATTAAAAGTTAAAACTTTGTAGGGGCGCAATGCTTGCGCCCAGGGGCGGAGTTTGTAGGGGCACAACCCTTGCGCCCAGGGGTGGAGTTTGTAGGGGCACAACCCTTGCGCCCAGGGGTGGAGTTTGTAGGGGCACAACCCTTGCGCCCAGGGGCGGAGTTTGTAGGGGCACAACCCTTGCGCCCAGGAGGAGGGGAGTTATTAACTCATCACTTCCCTTCTGCCCACAAGAATCGATTATTTATCTTTAAAAGTCCAAACACCATCATCCCAGTCTGCGTCTGTTGGTGGTTGTTGCAGCCAGTGCTGACAGCGACGTAAATGCAATATTGCTGCTTTGTCGAATTTATCGACTTCTAATACTTTACCAAACTCAGCTTCGGCAAGACTAAACTGACGATTGAGGTAATATTTACGTCCTTGATGGTAATGTTCAATGACTTGCATTTTTTGACTGCTAATGGAATCGGAACGCAAGCCTAGCAACTCATATATCGCTACTGGTTCATTTCTACCTTTGACACGAATGTAATCTAGTTCCCTTGCCCAGATATTTTGTTGACAAGCTTGATAAGTATTATCACTGAGAATAATGTCAGAGCCATATTGCTTGCTGACGCTTTCCAATCGAGAGCCGAGGTTAACACCATCACCAATGGCTGTAAATTCCATCCGTTTGCTACAACCAATGTTACCGCTAATCACAACATCAGAATTAATCCCAATACCAATGTTAATGCGTGGTTTATGCTCTGCATGACGACGAGCATTAAATTCTTGCAAGCGCTGGCGCATTTCTAGGGCTGTTTGCACCGACATCCAAGCATGTTCTTCCAAAGGTAAGGGAGAACCATATACAGCCATGATGGCATCACCGATGTATTTATCCAGTGTGCCTTTATACTTAAATACAGCTTCCACCATTGATTCAAAATATTCGTTGAGCATACTTACCACTTCTTCCGCTTCTAGGTTTTCCGTTAAAGTGGTGTAGCCGCGAATATCGGAGAATAAAATCGAAACTTCTTTGCGATCGCCTCCGAGTTTGGCGTCATCCAATTTTAGCAATTCTTCTGCTAATTCTTGGGTCATGTAGCGATACATTGTACTCTTGAGACGCTTTTCATCACTGATGTCATCCATAACCACCAATGCTCCCCTGACTTGTTGAGAATCGCTAGCATCGGCAATGGTATTAATGGATAAATTAACACTACGTTGTTCAGAATCGACGGTTACCAAAGTGCGATCGGGATAGTACTGTTCGAGGTATTTGGCTTCTGCTGCATTTAACGCATCTTGACACCAGGTGCTAAAGTCGGCTTCTTTGATACGGATGAGGTCGCTAATTAATTTGCCTTCTATACGTTCTTCTTCCACACCCAGCAAGCGTTTGGCGCTTTCATTGGCGGCGAGAATATGACCATTTTTATCGGTTGAAATCACCCCATTAGAAAGACTGCGGAGAATATCCCTTTGCATTTGTTCTTGTTGCTTGACTGTGGCAAACAATTTGGCATTTTGCAAGGCAACACCGGCTTGAATGTTAAAAGCTTCCATAAATACTTCATCATTGCGGTCAAAACTAGCTTGGAAGCATTCTGGTGCTTTGGGCCAATCAGCGGGGTTATAATTGGTGGGGGTGCCAGATTTCTTTTTATTCACCAGTTGAGTAACGCCAATTAATTCCTGATCGGCATTAAATACGGGCATACATAGTAAACTACAAGTACGATAGCCATTTTGCTGATCCATTTGTTTGGCAGTATCGGAGTCGGGATGGTCGTAGAGGTCAAAGGGGATATTAAGAATCTTTCCGGAGTCTGCTACTTGACCAACAAAGCCTTTACCTAAGGGTACTCGCAGTTCTTTTGTGGAGCCATCATCTTGGGTAATTTTCGTCCAAAATACCCCTGCATCCCGGTCTATCAGCCACAGGGTACTACGATCAGCACTCATCAGTTCTTTAGCTTCATCCATTACCCGCTTCAGGGTATCTTCTAAATCTAGGCTGCTTTGGGATAAGGACTTAATTGCCTTCATCAGCGCTGCTGCTGCTCTTTGTCTTTGGGTAGCGACGTAAAAGGAGCGTGAAGATTCTAAAATTAACCGGATGGAAGGGGCAAATTCCTGAAATAATTGTTCATCAACGGTGGTAAAACCCCTAACATCAATACGTTCTGCTAAAGGAGTATGAGGATTGTTGGCAGATTTGATTTTATTCAACAATTGTACCACTGCGACTAATTGCCCTTGTTCATTTAACAGTGGCAAAGCCAACATGGTATAAGTGCGATAACCAGTGATTTTTTCTTGTTGTTGGGCAAAATATGAGCGGGGATCGTTATAAAAGTCAAAAGGAATATTGACAACTTTTTTATTTGTAGCAACTTCACCAGCGATCCCTTTATTGGCTGGAATGCGAATTTCTAAAGGACAATCCCCTTCTCCCCCTGCCACAATAGACCACAATTCTTGTTTGTCTTCATCTAATAAAAATATAGTTGTTCGGTCTGCTCCCAGTAATTCCCCGGTTTTCAGGGTTATGGATTGCAACATCTCTTTTAAGATGGTTTCAAACCCTTGGGAATCTAACATGGACAGGGTTTGATTGACAATTTGTAATTTATGTTCTACATCTTGAACAACTTGTTTAAAAGTATCTTGGGTTAAAGGAGCAAGAAAGTTAGAAATAGTTCCTTTTCTGGTGGCTAAAGTACCCACAGGAGAATAAGTGGGTAGCAAGTCGGAGTTTGGGGAATTGTGAACTCCAACATTCAAATCGGTAGCTTCACTGAAAATGGGTTGATGCACTGACATAGTTGGTTTTTGATATGGGATTTGTTTTAAGAATTTTAAAAATTATCAACAAAAAGTATTTTATCTAATACCTTGTCTGTATGAACATCTGCCTAATTAACCCATGCAGATGGGCTACTTTGGGAAAAGTCACCTAATGGCATCTAGGTTGGTGGGAAAATGAACTCATATAAAAATGGTATTAACCTCGTCCAAGTCGAAACCTGGAGTTTGTCAAAAGGGAATAGGATTTGGGAACAAAAACCGGTGAGCAAAAAACTCTGGATTTCAAAATAGACATGGTTTAAGTATTGATTCTGTGGAACATTTAATTAACTCCAGAATAATTAAGACTGCTAAGAGAGGATAGTTAAAAGAAAATATGTTATGGGAGAGAAAATCAAAAATGTCTTTTTCATACTTACTTTTTGGTTGACTACAAGTTATCCTCAAGCCTCGACAATATGACCAAAGAAAATTAGGTTTTCTAGTCCTGTTTCCAGAGTTGCTAGTGTCTACATAGTTTATCCTTTTGTTGATATTATCCACAGTGTAGTCTTTCCAAGAACAAGCGTCATCTGAGAAAACTCAAATATATGTAAAAAATATAAAAGAAATTTTTTAGGTTTTCTTTCCATAAGCTCTAAACTGGAAAAAAACAATCCGCATAAATCCTGAATAGGGCTGATACAAAATTACAAAAAAAACAATAAAGGGTAAATGGAAAATGGTAAAGGGGGGAGAGTATTGGAATTGTTTTATCCAAAACTTAAATTATACTTTCAATTATATGCAAGGGTAGCGGGACACACATCTTGTACCTGGGCTAAAAACCGGGTTTCTTGCAAATCTCTCAGTCTCAAAACCTTAATTTTTCATTTAGAAACCCGGTTTTTTTGGTCTTGATAAAAAAATATCGATTGTGGTACAGGCATCCTTGCCTGTATGAAGGGGCAAGCAGGGATGCCTACCCCACAATATGGGATAATTTATTTCTACAAATAGTACGCGAACACAAATCAAACTGGATTCCTATATCAGTACAGTTACACAGATGATCAACAATAATTGAATTTAGGGACTTCCAATTTATAAATTATACATTTTGTGGTGGCTTTATTGGGCTACTGCTGTCGTCTGCTTCTACAAGAAATTATAGACGCGTTAGCGGAAGTTCCCGGAGGGTAAGTCATAAACGCGTCGTTGTATATTTTTTATTTGGAATTCTTTTAAAAAGGACTACTGGTAATGGAAAAATACAGTCCATTTTCTTGCCAAGTTCTTTCTTCGGTATCAACATCTACTAAGGGAAGACCCCAATCCAGACGTGCTGTAAAACTATTGCCTAAAGACATTTGCAAACCTAAACCAACTGCTGCTAAAGTATTATTAGCAGGAGTATCTGAACTGCCACTATTCCAGGCAGTACCGAAATCGATAAAGGGAACAACTTGGACTAGAGTTTGGGAACTCTTAAACACTGGTAAGCGTACTTCTGCTGAGAGTAATACACCATTATCCGTGAGTAGGAAATCTTGACGATAACCCCGGACACTACCCAAACCACCCAAACCAAACTGTTCTGTAGGTAGGAGGGTATTGTCTGCCAATTGGATATCACCACGGAGGAAAAATAGGGTATCAGGGGCTAATAAGCGTACCCACTGTGCTTGACCGCGCCAGCTTAAAAAGCGACTATCTGGGGCATTTTGATTAATTGTAGCATTAAAAGCACCCATGCCAATATTAAATTGCGATCGCGCTGCAAATACTTGTTTACTGTTACGCTGTGTCCATTCCTGAAAGAATCTTAAGGCAGAAATACGGGTGCGTCCTTCTTCATCTGCACCAGGAGACAGGGGGAAAGGAGTATCTAATAGAGAGGTTTCACTTTCTCGTCGGGAAGCTGTAATCCCTAAAGTAAATTCTTTTGAGGGGGTTTGTAGTAATGGCTGGCGAAAAGTAAGTTCGTAATAACGAGAGTTAGAAATAATATCGAGGCTGTTAAAGGGGTCTTCAATAACGTTACTAGATGTATTACCATAGCCAAAACTGAGGGTGCCATTACGGGCATTAATAGGTAATGAGTAACTGACATCTAAACCATTACTACCATCGGTATTGGTATATCCTATAGAAAGAGCATCGCCAAATCCCAGCAAGTTACCTTGATTGAGTTGAGCACGACGACGAAAACTGCCTACACTGGGAGAACGACCATTGTCTATAGTAAATTGAGTACCGAAAGTATCACCTTCTTTAACATTTATATCTAGTACATTTTGACCCGGACGAGAACCAGCTGAAAGTTCGGCTGATAGATTTTGAATTAGGGGATCGAGTTGCAATACTCGTAAAGAATCCATCAGACGGGGAACATTTACAGGCTTTTTGGTTGCTAAAGCTAAGCGACTACGCACGTAACTAGAGTTGAGTCTGTTTAATCCACTGACGTTAATGCTTTCTAATCCACCCTCAATTACCTGAATTTTGACTACACCATCAGCGAGTGTTTGGGGTGGAAGTAATGCTCCAGAGGTAACATAACCCTTATCTACATAAAGTTGGGTAATTGCCGAACGTGCTTGCACAAGTTCTGCAAAGGAAAGGGTACGGTTAAGGAATGGTTTTAATACCTCATCTAACTCTTCCTGGCTGAAAACGGTGTTACCTTCCACTTCAAAGCGTTCTACGGTTATTTTGCCGGGAACTGCTTCTAAATTCTCTAGGGATGAGGGATTAAGTAATTCTTCAGGAGGAGGTAATAATGGCGATTTTGATTGAGTTTCTCGATTCAGGGAAGCAGGGGGAGTAATATCCTGTGGGGTCGGAGTATTAATTATGCTGGCTGATGGAGAAAAGTTATCTTTAAACCCAGACTGGGATGGAACCTGCGTTGTCACCAAACCCTTGACATCAGCTTTGACATCAAAAGAAGGAACGGAAGCATTGGAGATACCTTTTAGTTTTAACTTGAGGAGGGATTGGGAAGTATTTTCCGGTGGGTGGCTATTTGATAATTCTTTCCTAGTTACTGTCTTGGAAATAGGGAGTCGGGAACTCTTAGCTGGTAAAAGGTAAGGGATTTTTTCTTGGGAGAGTGTTTTGTCAAGCAGCAAGTTGTTGCCCTCTTGAGTTAGGGAAGAACATTGACTGGAAATTTCTTGTTCACAATTTGCTGTTTTTGGAGTTGGAGAAACTGCCTTTGTATCACTAGAATCTAAAATAAGTAAAAAAGCGATCGCCCAAAAACAAACCCTGCTAAAGTGGGTGATCGAATTTAGTAGGTATAAATGTGGTATTGACAAGTTACGGATTCTCATTGATTATCCATGCCCAAATTGCGATAGCTAAGGAAAGCAGAAAACCCAATTGTGTAGTTGCAAGAGCCATAAATGGTGACTGACAATTTCTATGGGTCTACTGTGTCAAGTGTTCCCAAAATTACATTAAAACTAACAATTCTTGACTGTGATTTTTTAAATTTTTAGCTAAAAATAAAGCCAATTAATACGTATATACACTTAAGTAAAATAACTGAACTAGCAATTTTGATCTAACACCCTAGTAGGGTTTTTTCGCACACTCGGGGTTGCGATCCACAAGCTACTCCTGTCCCGCTAGAAGATTACTGAATTGAGTGAAACGGGGAAGAGGGGGAAGAGGGAGAAGAGGGAGAAGAGGGAGAAGAGGGGGAAGAGGGGGAAGAGGGGGAAGAGGGAGAAGAGGGGGAAGAGGGAGAAGAGGGGGAAGAGGGA
>JASJCY010000156.1 GCA_030065825.1 Nostocaceae cyanobacterium
GTGGCCTCTTAGTCAGTCGGGTGGGTCAACGACCATGAATATCTTCCCATATATTCGTTATGAGTTCAAGTCTCTGCCCTTGCTCTCATCCCCCGGTTCCGAAGACTTCACCGGGGGACTTCCCGCAAGGAGTGTTAAAGAAGAGTAAGGGTGAGATGGTGATGGTTGAGCGTAGGATTTTTCCTACGCACAATTAAACATGTTTAATTATCAAAAATATTGAATTTTTTGTAATTGATAGCCAGAGGTCAAATAAGGAAAATCAAATTATAATTAATCTTATAAAAGTTATTTTTTGTCTCAAAATCAACATTTTTATTTTCAATTCGTTCAAGATAGAAGTGTAGTGCTTGTGTGATTATTCCTGTTCCACATATCTTGCACTTGGGTGAGAAACTGGTTTTATTGGGAATATTGACCTACTACTTGACCAAAAGCAGGGAAAGTAGGGGAAGTAGGGGAAGATGCAATTGCACCATTTTCAATATTAGACCTCTTGCAAAAGTGCCTTTTACAAGAGGTAGGCAACAAGGAACAGGCAGCAGGCAACAGATTACACAAGGAACTGCTAAGAGTTCCCCGTTAAGAGTTCCCGACCTCACGCAAGAAGTTTATTATTTGCTAATGGAATGGATAAAAAAAGGATGAACTAGGTAGCGATTACCTCTGCTAACAAGTCACCAAAAAAGCCCTGTAGTTCTTGCAGGGGTCAATGTGCAATTTAAGTTCCAATCGGTACCTGGACATAAATTTTGTTCATTGAGTTAAGAAATCTAAAAATCCTCAATGTCTTACTATTCCCCATTCCCTATTCCCTATTCCCTATTCCCTTAAGAAAGGCAACAGGCAACAGGCAACAGATTCAGATAATTCCTGTGCAGTAGTATTTGTTGAAATTGGTATTCCCTATTCCCCATTCCCTATTCCCTATTCCCTATTCCCCATTCCCTATTCCCCATTCCCTATTCCCCATTCCCTATTCCCCATTCCCTATTCCCTATTCCCAACAGTCAATGTTAGTTTTGTCCGACTACTTAGTATTTGAGGGAGGTAAAAAATGCCCCAATTAGCATCGCATATATTTGAAATTTTATACCAACAGGGAGTACAACATGCCTTTGGTATCCCTGGGGATTTTGCTTTAACGCTGTACGATGCTTTAGCAGCCAGCAAAATTGAACCCATCGTCATGACTCACGAACCCTGTGTCGGTTTTGCGGCTGATGCATACTCCCGGATTCGAGGTTTGGGTTTAGCGATCGTTACCTATGGTGTGGGTGGGTTAAATATGGTTAACGCCATAGCAGGTGCCTATGCAGAGAAGTCACCATTGGTAATCTTAAGTGGGGCACCAGGAATAGCGGAACGACAGCATCATAAATTACTGCACCACAAGGTAAAAACCTTTGATACCCAACGGCGAGTTTATGAAGAAGTAACAGTATATTCAACGACACTGAACGACCCGAGAAATGCCGATGTTAAAATTCATCGTGCCCTTGATTATGCGATGACTTTTAAACGTCCTGTCTACTTGGAAATACCTAGAGATATGGTATATGCGGAGATTGAAGAGGTAGAACACCATCCACCACCAATTAAGCACACCGATGCAGATACCCTAGAGGAAGCTTTGGGGGAAACTTTGGCAATGCTGAAGCAGGCTAGGTTGCCAGTGATTCTTGTGGGGACGGAAGTTCACCGCTTTGGTTTACAGCCCCAGGTAATTGCCCTGGCAGAAAAATTAGGGGTTCCGGTCTGTTCTACTGTGTTGGGAAAATCAGTGTTTCCAGAAGCACATCCCCAATATATCGGTATTTACAACGGTGAAGCGGGGGAACCCTATGTCCGCAATACGGTGGAAGAATCCGATTGTCTGCTGATGCTGGGTGTGTTTATGACTGACCTCAATTTGGGTATGTTTACTGCCCATCTAAATCCTGGTCGTACAGTATATGCTACTTCGGAGAGGATTACCATTAAGCATCACGAATATTCTCAAATCCGGTTTGAGGATTTTATCACATCCCTGGTAAACAGTTGGCAACTACCCCATAGAAATCCTGCTGTGATTAGTACGATGAAACCCCGTGTGGTTCCATCTCTGGGCAAGATTTCCATGAGTGGGTTGTTGTATGAACTTAATCAGTTTATTGATGGCGATACTTTGTTAGTGACGGATGTGGGGGATGTGCTGTTTGCTGCGGATGATATCCAAACCAAAGAGGGAACCTCATTTTTATCTTCTGCTTACTATGCCAGCATGGGGTTCGGTATTCCGGGTGTGATTGGTGCCCAATTAGCTGACCCTTTCCGACGGGCGATCGCCTTGGTTGGGGATGGTGGGTTACAAATGACGGGGATGGAATTACTCACGGCTAAACGCTTGGGATTGAAGCCGATTGTAATTGTAGTCAACAATGGTGCATTTGGGACTCTGCGGGCAATGGGGCATCAACAAGCGGACTTTGTCTATATTCCTGATATGGACTACGCTAAGTTCGCTAAAGTGCTGGGTGGTCAAGGCTTTTGTATTAAGACAGGTAAACAACTGCAAAAAGCTTTACAGCAAGCAAGAGAAAGTGAAACCTTCAGCATTCTAGACTTACGGATTTCACCTGATGATGTGTCGCCAGCTTTACAACGGTTGAGTGCTTTGTTTGCCAAGAAGTTGAAGGGATGAAGGATGGATTATAAACCACGTCTATTTTGAAACCGATAGTTTTTTATTGACCGGTTTTTGTTCCCTATTTCCTATTTCCTATTTCCTATTCCCTATTCCCTATTCCCTATTTTCTATTCCCTTTTGACAAACTCCAGGTTTCGATTTGGACGAGGTTTAGATAGAAACATTTTGCAAACAAATAATCTATAGTGCCCTCAAATCAAAAAATAATATTCGAGGAGGGTTTATGCTCAAAATATTAGTATTTGGATCGGGTTCTATTGGTACGTTTTTAGGCACTAAGTTATATGCTGCTGGTCATAATGTCTTACTGTATGGTCGGAGGAAGCTTGAGAGTCTAAAAGAGCAAATTTTAATTAATGGAGATGTTTATCAACTTCCTCCTAAGTGCTATCAGCTGCAATCAGATGACTATAATGCAATTTTAGTCACAACTAAGTTGTATAATGTTCAAAGTGCTTTAGAACAAATCAAAAAATATCAGTTTAATCCGCAAATTATAGCTTTTATCCAGAATGGAATTGTTGACAAAGATTTTTATGGTGAATTTAAAAATCATCCTGGATTTATTACCGTTAGTGTATTTAATGGCTATAACCTTACGGGAAATAAAATCATAGTCACAGAGAGTAATCTAGGTTTACAGGTAGAGGATAATTTAGCTGGTGAAAAAATCTGTGAGTTACTAATATCAGCGGGTATTAGATGTTATACCACAGCTAATATTTCTCAAATGAGAGCGCAGAAGCTGATATTTAATGCGGCAGTGAATGCACTATCAGCAATAGAGAAAAAGACATATGGAGAATTAATTATTGACAAAAAAATCAAAGAAGTTGTTGACGGAATCACCCAAGAAAGTTGGACAGTCCTAAAAGATGACTATCATCTGCCCAGTCTAGCTTTTCTGCAAGAGGAGATATATCAACTTATCACTAAAGTCAAAAATCACTACTCTTCAATGTACCAGGATTTCATATCTGGAAGAAATACAGAAATTGAATTCCTGAATGGATTTATTATCAATTTAGGAAGGGAGAAAGGAATTAAAACTCCTTATAATCAGCAAGTTTACCTCAAGATTGTAGAACAGCAAGGTAAAGCTAAATAAAATATAGGAATCTGGTTTGATTTCTGAATTGACTTATAAGGGGAGGGAAGAGGAAACTCTTAACAGGGAATAGAAAGTGTACGCTCGTTCTGTAAGCGCAAAGCGCAGGCTACACCAACAAAAATCAAATAGTAATCCTATAGCTAAAGTTTAGGCAAAGAAACAAGTAACTGTAATCCAAAAAAAATAGTTGAATTCATCGGTGTCTAGGAGTACAAATATGTATCCCATTTCTCAACATACTCAAAAATCAGAGATTAACTTATTAACCCTAACCACAGACAATGATCAAAAAACACCGCAACAAGAAAATATCTTCCGGTTTGCGGATGACTTGGGTCCTGCCAAGATTATCCATATCTACGACCCTGCAACGGGGTTAAAAGCCATTCTGGTGGTCGATAATGTCGCTTGCGGTACTGCTATCGGTGGAGTCCGCATGGCACCTGATGTCACCACAGAGGAAGTCTTCCGACTGGCACGTGCTATGACATTGAAAAATGCTGCTGCTGAGTTACCCCACGGTGGTGGTAAATCTGCTATCTTGGCTGACCCCAAAATGCCTCTGGCTGAAAAGGAAATATTAATACGTGCTTTTGCCCGTGCTATTAGAGACATCACTGAATATACACCGGGTCCCGATATGGGCACAGATGAACAGTGCATGGCTTGGGTGAAGTCAGAAATTGGTCGTGCCATCGGTCTTCCACAGGAAATAGGAGGTATTCCTCTGGATGAAATTGGTGCCACTGGCTTTGGTCTCAGTGTTTGTGCTGAAGTTGCTAGTAATTATTGTGATGTAAATCTTAAGGGTGCGCGGATTGTAATTCAAGGTTTTGGTTCCGTCGGACAACATGCGGCTCGTTTTTTAGGGGCTAAAGGTGCTGTACTGGTTGCTGCTGCTGACTCTCAGGGAACCATTTTTAATCCCCAGGGTATTGATGTTGAGGAACTGATCCAACTTAAAAGTGGTGGTAAAAGTGTAATTGATTACTCCCAAGGGGAAAAACTAGACCAAGATGCGGTGATTGATATTCCATGCGATATTTGGATACCAGCAGCCAGACCAGATGTGATTCATGCTGATAATGTAGACCGCTTGCAAACAAAGCTTGTCCTCGAAGGTGCAAATATTCCTTTGACCGAAGTTGCAGAAAGAATATGCCATCAGCGCAATATTTTGGTTATACCTGATTTTATTGCCAATGCGGGGGGCGTAATTTGCGGTGCGGTAGAGTATGCTGGTGGTAATCAGAAAAATGCTTTCCAAACTATTGAAAAGAAGATTCGCCACAATAGTACCTTAGTTTTGGAAACAGCTATTACAAAGGGAATGCAACCACGAGAAGTGGCGATGGAATTAGCCAAACGACGGGCATGTACAGCAATGAAGTGGTGGGAGTGAAGTTTGTAGTAGTCGCTTTAGGAATTAAGAGATTATTTATAGGGACTGAAAGCACTAAAGTGTTTACTACAAACTAGGAATTTATGTTTGTGTTTAACACAGAATAAATAATCAATAAATATGAGAGGTTATATAAATGAAAGTTTTTAAACTAATCGAAAAAATGGGACATGAACAAGTCAGCTTTTGTCATGACCAAAAATCAGGTTTAAAAGCAATCATTGCCATCCATAATACCAATTTAGGTTCGGCGATGGGAGGTACACGTTTGTTTCCTTATGGTAGTGAAGAAGAAGCTTTAAAAGATGTGCTGCGTCTTAGTCAAGCGATGACTTATAAAGCTGCTTGTGCAAATATTCCTGCTGGTGGTGGTAAAGGTGTAATTATTGCCAATCCCAACAATAAAACTGAAGAACTCTTGGCAGCATACGGAGGTTTTATTGAAACTTTTAAGGGACGTTTTATCACAGGTGAGGATTTAAATATTTCCGTTACAGACGTGCGCCAAATGTCTCAGAAAACAGGTTATATTGTCGGCTTACAGTCAAGATATGGAGGGGCTGGTCGTGCCACGGCTATCGGCATTGTTTGTGGGATGAAAGCAGCGGTAGAATTTTATTTTGGTAAGCAGAATTTGCAGGGTTTAAAAGTAGCAGTGCAAGGAGTTGGCAAGGTAGGTAAAAATCTCTGTCAAATATTATCCCAGGAGGGTGTAGAGCTTTTTATCAGTGACCCAATTCCAGAAAGAATCGAAGAAGTAAATAGTTTTTGTCAAGCAAAAATTGTAGATATCAATGAAATTTACAATGTTGATGTAGATATATTTTCTCCTTGCGCTTTGGGAGGAATTATTAACAGTTTGACAATTCCAAAATTGAAAGCCAAAATTGTCGCAGGTTCGGCAAATAATCAGTTAGAGAATGAGGACATACATAGTCGAATGCTGGCTGACAATAAAATTATCTATTGTCCGGATTATGTGATTAATGCTGGAGGGTTAATTAACGTCTATGATGAAATGATGGGTATTGATGAAGAGATTTCTTTAGCAAGAGTCAAGGGCATTGCAGATACTTTGATGGCAGTATTTAAGATTAGTGACAGTGAGAAGATTACAACCTTAGAAGCATCAAGACGGTTAGCAGAAAAACGCTTTCTTAAATCTCAACACCACCATCGAGAAGCAATTGTATCTGTAACATAAGAACGCTTCATAAGGGAGAAGTCAAAAGTCAGTAGGGGCGCAATGCTTGCGCCCATAAATTACCAATTACCCATTACCAATTACCCATTACCTATTAACAATTACCTATTACCAATTACCCATTACCCATTACCAATTACCCATTACCAATTACCCATTACCTATTAACAATTACCTATTACCAATTACCCATTACCCATTACCAATTACCCATTACCAATTACCCATTACCAATTACCAATTACCAATTACCCATTACCAATTACCCATTACCAATTACCCATTACCAATTACCCATTACCCATTACCAATTACCCATTACCCATTACCCATTACCCATTACCAATTACCCATTACCAATTACCAATTACCAATTACCAATTACCAATTACCCATTACCAATTACCTATTACCAAATTCCTTCCCCCTTGTGTGGAGGAATTTTAAAGATAGATTTTAGCTATTCAAACGAGTTTTGAGGTCGTTAGCAAAATCCTCATATTTCCTCAGTGAAGTTACCTCAACTTGAACATGTTGACCCATTTTTTTCATAATTGGTAAATCGAACATAATTTGGTCAAGAATATCAGGAGTTGGTACATCCAAAATCGCAATTACACGTCTAGTACCTACACATTTCCATAAATCTACAACTATTCCTGCTTGTTTAGCTTCGGCAGCTGCTTGGGCTTCTTCCACCCAGATAGCCAATAGTTCTTGTTGAGACATATTATCGGCATACTCTACCCGGAAATCTAAGTGATATAGCATAAATAATTTGTTACTCAAGTTTTATCAATCACAGATACAGGGATTTTATCACCCAACTTCCCCACATCTGTTTGAGGATGTTTATAAATAAAACATGAAATTCTTGTAGGGTGTGTTAGACCTATGAAAATATATCACTTTGAACGATAATTTGAATCGGTCTAACGCACCCTATTTACTCCCTTCTCGTTCTAAGATTACCTATAAAAATTTCTCCCCCTCTTCCCGCTCTTCCCCCTCTTCCCCTTCTTTTGTGTTTTGGTGCGTTAGACTAAAGTCATAACGCACCCTACACCTATAAATAAAACATGAAATTCTTAAAGACCAAAGAAACCGGGTTTCTATAGGTGGAGAACCGAGAATTTGAGTATGTATGCCAAAAGAAACCCGGTTTCTGGACTCTCACCAGAATTTTATATTTATTTTATTTGCCACCATATGCTACACCCCCAGCACGACGAGGATCTGCGGCTGCTGACAATCCTATTTGGGGGTTCCACAAAGCAGCTTGCACACCGCCAAAA
Source organism: Nostocaceae cyanobacterium (assembly GCA_030065825.1). Lineage (GTDB taxonomy): Bacteria > Cyanobacteriota > Cyanobacteriia > Cyanobacteriales > Nostocaceae > JASJCY01. The sequence continues at coordinate 7,702 of JASJCY010000156.1, forward strand.
TACATGGATAGCCCTGGAAATTCATGGGTGATAAATCCCTCTATTTCCCCTACATTCACCCCAGCTTCTAAAACTATAGTTGGTAATTTTTCTAACACTTCATAATGTAACCGGGGGTGAGCGATCGCATCTTCTAAGGACATTCCCATATGAACAAAATTTAGCAGTACTTGGGCGATGACGGTGGTAATGCGAGAAGCACCAGGAGAACCAATGGCAAGAACCCTACCGTCAGGGTGACGAGCAATGGAGGGTGCCATATTGGAAATAAGGCGGGTTCCTGGGGTTAAACCCTGTAAGCCTTGGGGATGCAGTTCCATTTCCCCTAAAGAATTATTCAACCACAAGCCAGTACCAGGAACCATCACCCCCGAACCGTAACCAGCAGAAGCAGTGATAGAACAAGCCAGACCGTTACTATCTACCGTGGAAATATGAATAGTAGAGGGTGATTTTAAGAACTTTTGGTGATTTCCCATCCGGGCTAATTCCAGCAGTTGGGTAATTTCCCCAAAGTCGTCGCTACCTTCAGATAGATAATGGTGGCGGTATTCCAACACAGCCCGCTGAATTTCTGCTAGTTGCTGCACCATCTGCGGATTCCATTCCTGCAAAGATTGGCATTCTAGTAGCAACAACATCGCCGCTAAACAAGCTCCACCTACAGCCGGTGGTGGATTGGTGATCACCTCCCAATCATGGAAGTGAAAGCGAATGGGCGATCGCTCAATTGCTCGATAAGCTGCTAAATCTTGGGCTGTTAACAGTCCTTGATTTGCCTGGATTTCCGCAACTATCCGCTGTCCTAATTCCCCAGTATAGAAAGTTTCTACACCTTCTTTGGCAATTAGGCGTAAACTATCTGCAAGACCGGGAATATGGACAATTTCCCCTTCCCCCAGAGGACTACCATCTGGGTGGTGTAAGGCTCGATAACTTTCTGGATGCCAGCTAAAGATTGCCTGGTGGGTATGGAGCAAATAATCTGCGGCACCACCCAAAAGAGGAAATCCTTGTTCAGCCCATTGCAAACACGGAGCGACTATATTCTCCCAAGGAAGATTGCCATATTGCTGACTAGCCATCCCCAAACCAGCAAAAATCCCCGGTGTGGCGATAGTACCATAGCCGACGATAGTTCTAATCACGTCACTACCGCCATAGTCAAAGAATACCTCTTCCATTCCCTTCCCGAAGCGTTGAGAATCCAAACCCCGTCCTGGCATTTCTGCATAGGCATCAATGACAACGGGTTCTCCTGCTGGTGACCAAATGGTAATAAAACCGCTAGCTCCGGGAGCCATTACCCCCAAATCTGTACACATAGCAACCAGGGTAGCAGCCAGGGCAGAATCAACGGCGTTACCTCCTTGATTCGCAACTGCGGCACCTGCATCAGCGGATATTTGAGAACCGGAGGCAATACTTAGTGACATACTCCCACACCTCAGCAAGCTGTAGGTGTGAGCTTCTCAGCGACTCCTGCTATTGCATAGGACGTTAACTGAGCTTTAAGAACGGGATGCCCCACCGCTCTGTGTTTTATATTTATTGCTGCATTATGGTCACGGTCTAGACTGCATCCACAATGGGGGCAGTTGTGCCATCTTTCATGGAGCTTTTTAGGAACTTTTACGCCACAACTAGAGCAATCTTGGCTTGTACCGGAAGCATTCACAGCAATTACCAACAAACCAGCATTTTCGGCTTTGTTTGCCAGTATCGACAGGAAGCTAGACCATCCAGCATCATGTAAAGACTTAGCTAGTCTAGACTTTGAAAGTCCTTTCACGTTGAGGAGTTCATGAGCCACAACATCATATTTTGATAGTAATTGTTTTGCTGTTTTAAAGTGAAAATCTTTGCGTTTATCGGCGACTTTTTTGTGCTGCTTACCCAGTTGTTTAACTGCTTTTAATCTACGGTTACTACCTTTTTTGCGACGGGAAACACGTTTTTGAATAACCCGCAATCGTTTTTGGGCTTTACGGTAATGTTGAGGAATTGCAACACTTTCACCTTCAGAAGTAGTCAAAAACTCCTTTAAACCCATATCAATCCCAGTTATTGATTCTGGGTCAATATTTGGTTTGATTTCAGGAACCGTTGAATCTTCCAAGCTGAGAGTTACATAGTAACCATCAGATTTTTTGGTAATAGATGCAGTTTTGATTTTGAATCCATTAGGTAATTGACGATGCAAGATAACTTTAATCTGTCCTAGCTTTGGCAGGTTGATTAAATTAGCTTGTAAACATCCATCTTTTATTTGTGGGTAAGTCAAAGTGCGGTAACGACTACGAGATTTAAACCTTGGTTTACCACTAGGTTTACCGTTGCTGTCTCCTTTTAAAAATCTGTCAAAAGTTGTCTTAACCCTTTTAACAACATCCTGTAAAACTTGCGAATAAATTTCACCATAATGACGATGTGATTTTTTAAGGTTGGGTAAAGTTTTCTTCTGGCTGTAGTAATCAGGGTTATCTCGTAACTCAGGAAGATGACAAACAAGCGAACAAGCGTTAATTGGACAACGATTTTGTTCATACCAATTAAATCTATCTGCCAGCAAATAGTTGTATTGAGCGCAAAGCATAAACAACCATCTATCTATTTCTTGCCCTTGCTGTTTTGTTGGGCGTAGTTTGTATTGGTAAGCTGTCCGCACTTGTTATCACCTCCTTAGGATGTTAGCGTTACCATTTTAGTATACACCTATTTTCGGAAATATTCCAAAATGATTATGAAAAATGACTTCGTTTCAAAAGGTCGGTCTGTCAGTGACCTTAAAGCACACTTAGTATTGACAACGAAATATAGGCGCAAAGCTTTTAACAGTGAGATGTTAGAGCGTTTACACGTAATTTTTGAAGAGTTACTGATTAAATGGGACTGCAAACTTGTTGAATTTAATGGGGAAGACAACCACGTACACTTACTCTTTCAGTACCACCCAGACTTAGAATTAAGCAAATTGGTTAACAATTTAAAATCTGTTTCCTCAAGAAAATTACGTCAAGAATTTAGTGAACATCTAGAAAGAATTTATAGCAAAGATGTTTTTTGGAACGGCTCTTATTTTGTTGCAAGCTGTGGTGGTGTTACCGTTTCTACCCTACGAAAATACATCGAAAATCAAGATAGTCCCAAATAATAACTGTTCGTTTCCGACCTATCCCAAAAACTCGTGCTGTGCCGGAGCGTTTTTGGGATTGTCGTCAACTCACTCGCAATTCATCTCATCACCTCCCTAGCGGGTAGGTGAGAGGCTTCTTGCTGTTCCAGCTAATGGCATAGTCAATCAAAAAGAAACATTTATATCTGATACTAATTTTGTTAAATTATATTACAATTTTCAAAATTATTATTTTTGTGCTAAACATCTAGATTCACAACTAAGATTATTATTTTTCTCTATTTCTCTAACGGAATTTCAGGGTTTACAGGTGACAATTTTTGGGATACAATATGTCTATCTGTATTTATGCTGAAATTTTTTTTGTCATGGTTTGCTAACATAAGTCTAATGATGGTTTCATGACAAATAATAGGTAATTGGTAATTGGTAATTGGTAATTGGTAATTGGTAATTGGTAATTGGTAATTGGTAATTGGTAATTGGTAATTGGTAATTGGTAATTGGTGTAGACACCCGGAGGGTGGCTTGCCGCAGGCTATGGTAATTGGTAATTGGTAATTGGTAATTGGTAAAAAGATGGGAAGACCAGATTTTGAAGAGTTACAAGTTTATAAGTTAGCTGAAAAGCTAGCAAATGAAATTTGGAAAGTCGTGATGGGATGGAATAGTTTTGCTAAAGATACTGTTGGTAAACAGATTGTAGGTTCAGCAAATAGTATTGAATCAAATATAGCAGAAGGTAGAGGTCGTTATAACTTTCAAGACAATAAGCGTTTTATTAAAATGGCTAGAGATTCTCTAAATGAAACAATTCATTGAATGCGGTTGGCTTATACTCGTAATTTATTAACTGTTGAACAGATAAATACTCTTAAACCTATTATTGATGAACTTTCACCAAAGTTAAATGCTTATTTAAATTCTATTGGAAATAATCACGGCTAGTCATAAATTTTCCAATTACCCATAACCCATAACCCATAACCCATAACCCATAACCCATAACCTATTACCTATTACCTATTAACCATTAGAGACCATTTCGCAAGTAAATATTAAGTCTATGGGATTAAGTCTATGGGTGTAGGTCCAAACCGGGTTTCTATGGGTGGAGTATCGAATCCGCATCGTACTTAGTCTCAAACAAACTCGGTTTCTTGGGTCTTAAGGTTTAGTTTGTTTATAAATAACCTCTTACCCATTACCTATTACCTATTACCTATTACCTATTACCTATTACCTATTAGAGACCATTTCGCAAGTAAATATTAAGTCTATGGGTGTAGGTCCAAACCGGGTTTCTATGAGTGGAGTATCGAATCCGCATCGTACTTAGTCTCAAAGAAACCCGGTTTCTTGGGTCTTAAGGTTTAGTTTATAAATAACCTCTTACCCATAACCCATAACCCATAACCCATAACCCATTACCTATTACCTATTATCTATTACCCATATATCTGTTGCTGTATCACAATTTGTAACCAAACTTACGTAATATTTCTTTCCTTGCTTTTACATCTTCTGCACTTTCCACACCTTTGGGTGCAAATCCATCCACAACTCCCATAATTCCACATCCTTGTACAGTTTCAGCAATAATTACCTGCACGGGATTCGCTGTTGCACAGTAGATATTACAAACTTCTGGACACTGTTTAATGGCATTCAAAAAGTTGATGGGAAAAGCCTCTTTTAACAGAATCACAAAACTATGACCAGCGGCTAAATTTTGGGCATTTTTGGTTGCTATGTCTTGGAGATTTTTATCATTCCCTACCACTCGAATTAAACAAGGTCCTGATGCTTCGCAAAAGGCAATGCCGAATTTTACTTGGGGAGAGATTCCCACCATAATTTCATACAAATCTTCAACGGTTTTAATAAAGTGGGTTTGACCGATAATGATGTTACTCCCTTCAGGGATTTCCATTGTGACTGATTTGAATTCCATAATCATTTATTCTTGTAAAGTTTTGGTGCAAGTAAAGTTTGAATCTGTTTATTTTCACACTCTTGAGAAAAAGCCTGTATTTGCTCTTCTTTTGTTCCATAGATTGACAAAGATTGCAAATATTTATCAAATCCTAAAAACCCTAATTTGTAAATAGCGTGCTGGATAAATGTACCTTCCAAGAAGTAAGCATTGTGAGTATCAATACCTTGGGGGTCATCAGGATTTATTAACTTACGAATAAATGCAAAAATCAGAGAAATATAATCTGGAAGATTGATAGCTGGCTTTTGTAGAGCATGACTGAGTAGCCCTATATTTTTACTTTTATCATCTTTGTAGTCTGTACAGTCAAAATAGGTAAACAAATTTGCTGGTGGTTCCAAATCATTTTCTGAGATGTCTCTCATTTTTGCAAGATTTACAAGTTTTCTATGTTCCGTATTAGAAGAACGGATTTCTAAATATTCGTATGGTTTATCAATTATCTTACCTTGGGTTTTGTCTGATGGATTGTAATTAACAATTCCATATTTAGGTGGGTGACCAATTGTATCATACTGGTCATTAAAATGACTGACTGTGATATTACCAAGTCTGTAACCACTAATGCGAGTCTTGGCTGGAAAACTAAAGTAGTTTGCGGCTGTGGAGGTGAATCGCAAAGGTAAATCTGCTTCATTGCTAAAGATATAAGCTTCTTCACAGCGACGTAAACAAGAACGTAGAAAATTACCTCTTCCTGGCAAAATAGTTTCTACAGGAATATCAGGTGCAACTAAAACAAGTCTCCCTAAAGAGAATACTTTACCAATCTTGGAATCAGGTGTTTTTTGCACGGATAGTGGATCGAAGATATCAGAAAGAATGCGAATGACATTTGTGATTAAAAAACATCCTAAACTATGACCAATAAATGATAATTTTATGCGTTGTTTATCATCCAATTCTTCTCGCGGATTTTTATCATCCAATTCTGATTTTGGCAAAAGATAATAATCAATTGTTCGTAGCAACTCTACGAGGTCATTAACGCCGTAATTTGTGGCTCTATAGACATCACGAAAGTAAGTAGATATTCTCAGAATAATTAATGTCAAAATAACTGATGATGCAAAACCAGATACTATTAACAAAGATATAGCTATATGCATAAAAAGAGGCAGAGGCAAATATAAATGCCATAAAAACAAGGTAGACAATATACTAATTGTTAGTCCACCAGCTAAAATTCTAGTAGGTAATTTTGGTAAGGAGGAGAATGCATTAAATAATTTGTCTACAAAGCTGCCTGATTCATCTCCTGATTTATTTTTTTTGATGGGATTTTCAGCGGGCCATCTATATCCAATAAAAATATATTGATTTGATTCGTGAATATTTTGATTGATATATTGATAAATTTTTTTGTATTCTTTTTCTATATCAGATTGTGTAGCACTATATCCATGAATATTGATGATTATTTCTGGTTGCTTATTTGCTTGTAAACATTTTTTTAAATCTTGAACAATTTCATTTTCAATAATATGTTCTGCTGAATTTCCATCTTGTTCATCATTGAGGTAAAACAAATTTGTGTCAATAGGAGATGGAGAATAATTAGTGTCATTGTTCTTTTTTTCATCATCAACATTAATGGCTGCTGTACTGATTACAAAATAGCCAGGTACTGTTGCATTGGGGATTTCCTTAAATTTGAAAATTTCGTATGGATTGGCATCTTGAAGACAAATATTAATATTAGATTTCATCAAGTTGGGATTCCTTTACAATTGAACTAAATTAACTGACGACGAAAGAGGTTGGTACTGACTATTAAAAGTAAGACAGCAAAAACTAAAAGGGCAAAGGCATGTAGCCAGAGTACTTCTAAACCAACACCTTTAAGCAGTATACCGCGTGCGATGGCAACATAGTGACGTAGGGGATTTAAGTAAGATAAATATTGAAAGAATATAGGCATACTTTCAATGGGTGTCACTGTTCCGGAAAGGTTAATTAGGGGCATATTAACAAAAAAGGCTGTCAATTGAGTACGAATTTGACTGGGGGAAATTGTAGCCAGTAAAATGCCGATACTGATACCCACAAATATATATAGGCTAGAAAGTACCATAAATAAGGGGAAACTACCACGGAAGGGAACACTAAATACTAAACGGGCTATTCCCAGGGCAAAAATTACGTCTCCTACTAGGAGTAAAAATAGGGGGACAATTTTCGCTAAGAGAATTTCCCAGTCAGCTGCAGGAGTCATTAATAATTGTTCGAGGGTACCTGTTTCTTTTTCCCTGACTACGGTAGCTGCAGATACTAAGGAACTCATTAAGGTTAAGATTAAGCCTAGTACTCCTGGTACGAAGAACCAGCTAGCAATTAAACCGGGATTATAAAGAATATTTACTTCTGGCTGAATTAGTAATGATGTCTGATTGTTTGTCAATTTTTGATTGTAATTACCAATAATTTGGGCTGCATAACCGTTAGCAATTCCCGCAGCATTGGCATCCACGGCATCAATTAAAATTTGAATATTAGCTGTTTTGTCAGATTTTATCTTTCTCTCAAATTCTGGTGGAATTATCAAGCCAGTTGTAATTTTTCCAGTTCTAACTAAATTGCTTAGTTGCTGTTGACTGTGGCTATAATTTTGAATTACGAATACATCATTAGCGGTAAAAGCGGATATTAGTTCTCGACTCGCGGCTGATTGAGAATAATCTACAATTCCCAATTGTAGGTGATTAACTTCAGGACTGAGGGCAAAACCAAAGACTAATAATTGAATAGTTGCTGGGAAAATTAACATAAAGATGAGTTGTTTGTTTCCCAAGGTTTGATTGAGTTCTTTGATTGCTAATGACCAAAAGCGACTGTGAAATATGCCTGCAATTAATTTGGTATTTACTACCCCTAAACTTGTTTTATTGGCTGTTTCTGGTAGTTGCATTCGCCAAATTTGCTTTCTTGCACCGAGAAATAATAATACGCAAAATAGGCATAATATTAACGGTACATACCAAATTCCTGTCCAACCAGTTCCTCGTACAAAAGCATCGCGGGTTAATTCAATATAATAACGTGCGGGGACAATATAAGAAATCAGGGAAAGGGGGAAAGGAATATTTTCTACCCGATAGATAAAACCAGACAGTAAAAAGACAGTTAAAAAGCCAATTGTTGCTACTCCTTGCACCGCTGCACTTTGACTGTTGCTGCGTACACCTATAAATAAGCCAAACAAAACAGCAGCGCTTAAAAATAGGGGTGTTCCTATTAGTAAGGGAGTAGGATCGCCAGCAAACCGCAATCCAAAAATGAGAATGCTAAATAGTAGTAATAAAACAGCTTCACCAATGGCAATTATTAAATATGCTAGACCTTTTCCTAATAATAATTCCGTCGCGCTTAAACTGGTAGTATAAATTTGTAACATTGTACCCTGTTCTTTTTCCCGCACCATAGCAATAGCCACCAGCAATGATGGAAAAATCCACAGGGTAACGGCATAAACTCCCGGCACGATATATAATGATTCCTTCCGTCCGGGATTAAACCACAGTCTAAAATGGGCATTAATTCGGGTTCTAAATGGCTGTAACCCTCTATTTTGGACAAAAAATCTGGTTGCAGCATGGATACTATTTTTCACGATGCGAGCATTATTTGTATCCGTACCATCAACTAGAATTTGTACAGGACTGGGTTTATTTGCATTGATACGACTGCTAAAATTCGGGGGAATAATCACCACCGCTTTTGCCATTCCCGCAGCAATTGTTGGGGATGGTTCCCCTTTTATTAAGGGTGTGGGATTAAACTGATTAGTGGCAAATAAACGTTCAATATAAGCGCGACTGGTGGGAGTGTTATCGAAATCTTGCACAGCCAGAGGGATATTTTTTGCTTCCAGTCGGATTGCTAAACCAAACAGTAGCAGCATTAACAGAGGTAACACAAAAGCCAGTGCCACAGTCAAGCGATCGCGTTTAAACTGTAATAATTCTTTGACACATTGACTCCAGATTCGTTTCATGGGCAATGTTTCCCCTGTTGCTGATATTATTAATTTAGAGGTTATTTATAAAGTAAACCTTAAGACCCAAGAAACCGGATTTATGAACTAAAAATTAGGGTTTTGACAGGTTAATATTCCCAGTAAACCCCGGCAGTCGCTACCCTGCACCGAAGCCGCATGACCTGCGTCTATAAGTCGGGAAACCTCCCCAACGCGCTGCCTCGCTTTCTAATCCAGGTGCAAGATGTGTGAGAACAAGTATTTAATTTTTGGATTCGTTTATAGACAAATTCACTTTTATAGAACCTTCGTTATCTTTGTAAAGTCCAATAACATCATTCATCAAAAAGTAAACAGTTTCTCGTGGTTTTAGTTCAAAAGTTCCTTGTTCACCATAAGCATCCATACATTTACCATCTTCTCCCATAATTATTAACGCTCCTAATGGTACCCTACAAGGTGTTTGGTTAGAATTAAAATTAGGAGCACCTTTTGGGGATAAATAACCTTTTGCATTTTCAGGAACACCAGTTTCATTCTCAGGAATTGCTAGCCATTTCCCTTCAGCTTTAAATTGGATGTTTACATATTTATCTTCTTTATTCGTATAAGGAATACCTTTAGTAGTATCAGCATAAACTTCTAATGGTGGTGGTTCAACCTTTTGGTTTGGGGATGGAGAAGATTGGAGACTTTGTAAAACTGGAATCAATGCTACTAAACCTCCGCTTCCCAGTACAGCAGTAATAATCCCTGGTAAGCTAGCCCAAAAATTACTTTTTTGTTGATTCTCACTCATAATCTATAACTCCTTCCCTTCATCATTTGCATAAAAATCATTGTTTTCCAACCATTGCTGGATTAACTCAATTACGACATGATTCATCTTTTTTCCTTGCATAATGCAAGTAGCATGAAACCGCTTCTTTAGTTCATCCGAAAGGTTAATATGTATTTCTTGACTCATTTTGCCATTTATGTTCTTGATTCCGTGATGGATAAAGCTACAATAGTAAAAATGGCAATTCCGAAAACAAAAGTAAAAATGGGAATTCCGCAAAAAATCCATTTAAAATAGGACTTAGGCAAAGAAACCCCACACCGGAATGCACCTGGGTGAGGAACCAGTTTGATGAAGGAAAAATGGCGTTGCATAAATGCGGTATGATTTTGATGGTTTTGTGGGATGAACAGCAGCGCTGCAGGTGGGTTTCCCAACCTAGGTGACTGCGGAACATCTTGGTTTGTGGAACGGGTATCCCTGCCCGTTTTCTATATTTATGAGCCAGGCAAGATGCCTACACTACAAGAATCATCCCTTAATTCAGCAATGCCGAAAAAATTAAGGTTTTGACCGAAGGTCTTCGACCTTCAAGGAAGAAGGAAGAAGGAAGAAGGAAGAAGGAAGAAGGAAGAAGGAAGAAGGAAGAAGGAAGAAGGAAGAAGGAAGAAGGAAGAAGGAAGAAGGAAGAAGGAAGA
>JASJCY010000157.1 GCA_030065825.1 Nostocaceae cyanobacterium
GACTGAGTAAGGTTTATGTCCTACGGACAAGCTGCGCTAACAGCGCGTTTAAACGTGCTTCGTTTATCAGCTTGGAAATTTATTTCCAAGCGGTTGATTGGGGTAAATGACATTGGTGCAAGTTGTTAGTTTATGTAAGTACTCCAAGCAAAAAAGATATTATTTCGGAAAACTATTAGTATACACAAAAAAATATACCAGCAAACCCCATAAATTGACACATCACAGAGGATTTACTGGTATATTGATGTTAAAGTTCCCAAAGACAGTTAAAGACAATGCCCTTGTCAGTTAATACGTTTGGTATTGCCTGCTTTGACCCAACCTTCTTGGTCGTTACCTTCCACACGAATTCGTTGCCAAGCTTTATCTTGACTAATTTTTAACACAATCACCCTTCGATTAAAAGCTACCCCACCAAGCCGTTGAGAATTTAAAGAGGGTTTTTCGCGTATACTTAAACCTTGGGGCCAGGTAACACGGGCTTTGTAAGCCCCTTGTGGCAATTCATCTGAGGATTTTGCAGGTTCTTTTGGTTTAGCAGTCTCCGGTGGCTTTTTAGGCTTAGATTTGGACTGAGAAGAGTCTGGCTTCTGATTTGCAGAGGTAGACTTTGAAGTATCATTTTCAGTCTTTTGTGCCTTAATTCTCTGCGCTTGTGCTTTTACTGAGGGTTTATCATTGTTAAAAACAGGTTTTTCCGGAAGAATGGCAGTTCGGTTCATGATATAGACTGCAGCCGCAAAGCCACTACCAGCTAAAACAGCCATCGCCAATATAAATCCGAGGATATATTTAAGTATATTAACTAACAGCATATTTACCAATTTACTTCAAATTTGGTGATCAAACCCTTAAAAATACACATACTACTCAAAACTACCTACTGGGATCAATTACCAATTTAACTTTAGCAGTATTCAAGGGGAGATGGGGAAAGTAGGGGCGCAAAGCTTGCGCCCACCGGGGTTTCCCCGTCCAAAAGGTGGGAAGATGGGGAAAGTAGGGGCGCAAAGCTTGCGCCCACCGGGGTTTCCCCGTCCAAAAGGTGGGAAGATGGGGAAGAATTAATCTCTCACTATTGGGCGCAAGCCGCAGCGCCCCTACAAATTTTGCCGTTGTTGGGCGCAAGCCGCAGCGCCCCTACAAATTCTGCGCCTCCTAGGACAGTTGGCGCTGGATACTCAATGGGCTATGCTTAGAAGCTAGACGTGCCCTTCCCGCAGCAGCCCATTCTTGGAGTTTCTGAATTTGTTCTTGGGCGGTTCTGGCTAGAGGTATAATTTGGCTAGCGGCTTCTAAGATATCCTCGGTAGTAAAGTCCCGGTTTTGACTGAAACCAAGGTGCATAGCTTCAATTAAGGTTTGCTCAATTTCCGCTCCCGAAAAATCCGGGGTTTCGTATGCTAGCCTGTCGATTTCGTAGCTTTTCAAGTTATGGGGACGTAATCGGGATAAATGGACGCTAAAAATTGCCTTTCTTTCTTCCTGGGTGGGTAAACCGACGAAAAAGATTTCATCAAATCGCCCTTTGCGTAAAATTTCTGGTGGTAATGCTTGGATATCGTTAGCGGTGGCAACAACAAATACAGGTGAGGTTTTTTCTGCCAACCAGGTAATAAATGTACCAAAAACTCGACTAGTAGTTCCCGCATCACCTTTGCTACCAAGTCCAGAAAGGGCTTTATCTATCTCGTCTATCCACAGGATGCAGGGTGAGAGGGCTTCGGCTACTTGTATCATTTGGCGAGTGCGTGATTCCGATTCTCCCACTAATCCCCCAAATAATCTGCCTACATCTAACCGTAACAAAGGTAAATGCCAGTGGTGAGCGATCGCTTTAGCGGTTAGTGATTTTCCTGTCCCCTGAATTCCTACCAACAGCAAACCACGGGGGTGGGGTAATCCATATTGTCGCGCTTTTTCAGTAAACGCGCCACCGCGACGCAGTAACCAGTCTTTAAGGTTATCTAAGCCACCAATATCAGAAATTTGTTCTGTAGCGGGGTAAAAGTCAAGGATTTGGGTTTGGCGGATAGTTTGGCGCTTTTCCTCTAATACTAAGTCTACATCTTCTGGTTGCAATTCCCCGTGGGATGCGATCGCCCTGGCTAATACCCGACGGATTCTTTCCATGCTCAAACCTTGACAGGAACGCACCAAATCGTCTAGAAATTTCCCAGAGAGGGAGTTACCTGTTGCTTGTAGTAAACGTTCCACTTCTGTTTTAATTTCCCCCCCTGATGGTAAGGGAAACTCCACAACTGTTAAGACTTCTGTTAAGTCATCAGGAATAGCAACACGGGGTGATAGAATGATAATGTTCTTGGGCTGGGATTTTAACAGTCGTGCCAAATTGCGCAATTTGCGGGAGATTGCCACATCCTCTAAAAAGCGGTGATAGTCCCGTAGGATTAACACTGCTGGTGCTGTGGGTGTAATTTTTTCCACGAATTCTAAAGCTTGCAGGGGGTTACGTTTCCCAAATCCCACATCATTGGGATTACCTTGATAACCATCCACAAAATCCCAAGTATACACTGGACGGTTACCCTGGATAGCGGCTTCTTCCCGAATTGCAGTTTCTAAGCGTTCCTCTTCATAGGTAGGGATGTAAATTAAAGGATAGCGGGCACGCAGCAGAAGTTTAAATTCTTCACGAAAGGTCATAATAATTCAAAATTTAAAATTCCAGATTGGGATTAGTGTAGTTCTTTTTCTTATTGTTAAGGTTTGTGGCGACTCTCACAACTACACCTATTAAAGGTTTTGGTGCGTTAGACTAAAGTCATAACGCACCCTACGCCTACGCCTATATAAATTGAACTGATAGCTGATTTAATCTTCTTCACCAGGATTTTTCCAGGTATTAGGCTGATTGTAAGCATCATCTGCTAAATTGCGTTTTTGTTGTCTGATGGCTTCCCTTTCTCTAAAAGAATAAACTCCTTGTGAGTTGTTACTTAAACGATCAAGCGATCGCCGAGAAGATTTATTGCGGGTAAAGGTTTTCCATGCAACTTTAAACCCCACAACTATACTGCGGCTGCCTATTTGCATGTTTTGTGCTTGCTTCCTGGCACTATCAAGGCTATGATCTACTTGTTTGACGACTTTACCAGCACTTTTGACACCATCACTAACATTATCCGTTAAGTCAGTGATTTCCAAGCCAGTCATGCGAATAGCATCTAAAGTAGGTGGTAACTCTCGTGACAGGGTATCAAATAATTTTTCTGCACTGCGAGCTGCCCGTGCTAACTCCTGCAAAGCGGGTATAGCCGCGACTAACAAAGCAGTCAAACTAACAGCAACTAGGAGAATTGAAAGTCCCAGCCAAAACAGGGGTTCATTCACAGTGATGTCGTCTCTTAATTCTCTACATGCTGCACTAAGGAATCAGAATTTTCTTCTTCCTGTTCTCGCTTTAAGGCATAACTTTCCTGCTGACTGGCAATTATACCAGCTGCAATTGCTTCGCGCAATCTCTCCAAAGTTTCATCCCAGTTGCGTAATGCAGTGGTAGACAGATGATCTGCCTGAATTTGCACGCTAGTGGATAAGTCTTCTGCCAATTCTGGTAAAGCATTGGCAGATTTTTTCAATAGTTGACGTGTTTCGCGTCCGGTGCGAGGAGCCATAAGTAATCCACTAACAGCACCAACAGCAGCCCCTAGCAAAAAACCGCCAATAAATACTCCAGAACGGTTGTTAGACATTGTGTTGTTTATATTTTCACAACTATTTTATAAGAAAAACAACTGAAAACCCCGAAGTAAAAGCTACAAATTCAAGAAAATTTATAGTTTTCACTTGCGCGATTATGGGGGGATGTTGGTTTACTTTTGTTAAGCCCTTCTGCTAGGGTAAACTAATTGAAGGTTTAGCGAAAATAGCGATGCCAGACTTGCCTACTCAGGATCAGCACACTAATAATTTGCCGTAGTTGTTGGATTTGTGAGTCTAAGGCTTGCTTTTTTGTGCGCAAGTTATGAATATTTTGCTGACCGATACCAATAGCTTCAGGTGCTTTATTTAAAAGCAGATGGGTAGTATCCTCAGTAGCCAGGAACCAATTGGCTATTGTAGCTAGTTGCAGCCGCAGTTGCCATATTCGCCAAGCAAGGTAGAGTAATACCAGGGATATAATTAAGTTGATAATAACAATAATTTTTACCATTGCTTAGACTATTTTGCATCAAAGCTTGCTTGAGTTCATTTTAATCGTAACCAGAGACTGGGAAGTTAGTCGTAATTATTTGCACAAAGTTGATTTGTTCTGTTTTGACTAGATTAACTGAAGTTTTGACTATCTTAATTTGATATTTCGCAAAAAAGTATATTTTCTTACTCGTATTACTTAGGAATAGCAAGAAAAAATGCACCGAATACTTGTGTTGTCTCAATTTCGGCAGTAGTTAGGTTTTAGAATTAATGAGTAAATTATTACCTTCGATTAGTTACAAAATTTGAACTCGGAGGTTACAGCAACTGATGACTAATTAAGAATTATGCCTATATCAAAGGGGCAGGCAAGGATGCCTACCCCACAATATGGTACAGTTTATTTGTTAATATTTCCTGATTCAAAAATCAAAGGGGATTTCTATATTATCCATTCAGTATTACCTAACTATTTCTCTAAATGCTTTCCGTATATAGATAAGCTGTATTTCTTATCATCTATCTGTGCAATTTTTGGAAGTACTCCCCAAAGTTCAAATCCACAGGAACGGAACAATCTAATGCTGGGTTCATTATGGGAGAAAATATAAGCTAAGATATTTTTAACTCCAAGAGATGGAGCTAATTCCAGGACTTGTTTTAACATCTTTTTACCAATACCCTGTCCCCTGCATTCCGCAGCGACATAGATACTCACTTCAACAGTACATTCATAGGCAGGTCTGCCATAAAATGACTTCAAACTGACCCACCCGATAATGGTGCGATCTTGCTCTTCCACCAGTAAAGGTCTATGGTGAAAATTATGCTGATGAAACCATTCACGTCTGCTTTCCACAGACACAGGGTTAATATCTGCTGTTGATTGACGAGTCGGGACTGCACAGTTGTATATTTCTACAATTCTTGGTAAATCCTCTTCTATTGCTTGACGCATAGCTTAAGTAATTGGTAATGTGTAATAATATAGCGCTTTTCAATTGAGTGAGGTACACTCAAAGTTTCTACTCAATGAGTAGAAAATGTTCCGGCTAATCTTTATCAAACAACTAGTTGACCTAGTTTGGGATGGAACAATCCTTACGGAAGGTTTGATAAAGCGGAGCATAAATTAATCTACGAGAACTGAGGCTAGTCCAAAGTCTCCTACTATTTGTGGGATAGAGTGGATCTTCCGTAATCCAATAGCTCGTGAGGAGTCGGAACCGGTAAGGGTAAACGAAACTCGCGCAGTGAGTTGGAACCCCCCGGATTTATCCGTGGGGTGAGTTCAGAAAATAAACCTCACCCCTTCCCCTCTCCTTAGTAAGGAGAGGGATGGCTTTGGTTGCGGGGTGAGGTGAGTGTCTGTATTGCACACAGCGTGAAAACCGCTATGGCTTCGCTAATGTTGCGAAACTCACAGGTTCAAAGCCTGAATCCACACGTACATAGACGCGTACCAAAACCCCTATGCAGGGTAGCCCACGGAGGTGGGCTTTGTTTGTGTAGCTGCACCCTTCTAGGGTGTAGGATTTTGACGAAGATATTGGGGTAATAGATTAATTATTTACCATTTACGATTCACCAATGGGTAAGACGTGGTGGGGTGATACCACTTTTATTTAAAGTTTCTTCTATCTGTCTGAGATAAGTAAAATCTTCTTGTGGTAAGGGATGAGTTTGATTGTTTAAAGCTAGAGAGGGATTTTGTTCTAAAAAGGTGAATGCTTGGCGAAATTGATGGGGTTTTGCAGGGATAGGGGAGTCAAAATGACAGGGAATAATCTGCTGAAAATCCCAGCTTGCTACTTTATCAGCCCATGCAATGGTTTCTTTTGGTCCTCGGTTGAGAATCAATGTTTGCAGAATCGGCGCTACAAACAGCCTACCGTCGCCACGAAGGGCATCAAATGAGCGTTTCCAGTCCTGAGTCCATCTAAAGGGATACAAGCCAAAATAAGCCCTTCTGGAACGTTCTGGTGCTTTCATCGCTTCCCGAAATGCTTCTCCCCATGGAGTTACTTGCAACACACTGGGTCGAAAGTAAAATGCAAATAGGGAGATACGTTGCCATCCTTTGCGACGAGTAGCTGGATTATCTTCAACAACTTCTAACCCATTGTCCCTAGCATGATACAGCAACGGATAGGGGTCTAATTGAACAATTTCCGGTGGGTTCTCTGGTACAGAAACTACGGTGTCTGTAACTAGCAGGGTGTGCGATCGCTTGTGGAAAAAGGCAATTTCCTCAAAACTCCCGGTACCAAGGTTAATTGCACCAAGGATGGCGTAGTCAAATTCATCGCCAAAGGGGGCTTGTGAACTATTTTCGGGTAAAATCTGGGTACGTTTAGCAGGGAATCCCAGCCAACTCAGGGGAAGATTTAAGGGGAAACTCCATTGATGGGGAGCAACAAATACCTGTGCTTTGGGAAACTTCCTTGCAAAGGGACCGACAAAAACTTTATGTTCCAATCCAGAAATTGTGGGCAAAATAATATACTTTACATCCCCATGCTTCGCTACCAATTCTTGCACCAGTCGGATGCATTCTTTAGTTGGTGCAACGGGAGCATATACAAGTAAACCACCGTTTTCCAGTTTTACAACGGTCATCCGAATCGGCACGACTACGTAGAAAATGCCTTGTAACTGGTCAAAGGTCCAAATTGTATCTTTGACCACTTCTTTACGTATTGTCCGCCGTTTACCGTATGGATAAATTGGCACAACATGCCAGAACTTCCATGACAAGTCCTGAGGACGGATATTTAAACTATCCTGTTGCTGTCCCTGCTGTTGTGCGTTCATTTTGATTTCAACCGCTCCACTAATCTCTTAATCCTGGGGTTTAATCAAACATTATTCCAATTTTAGCTTCTCACAACAAGTCCCTGTGTAGAAATGTTGTTTCAAACAATAGACATCTGGTGAAAAAGAATGTTCCAGATGCGAAATTACCCTACGGGATCTTGCTACGCGTCTGGAACAAGGGTTCCGGGTAACGCATATTTAATTTCCATGCCTATGTCTAATAGACGTAACCCACCTTGAAATAAATTTCAAGGAACCGATAAACCAAGTACGTTAAAACTAACAATTTGCACCAATGTCATTGAGCCAAGCAACCTGCTTTGAAATAAATTTCAAGGAACCGATAAACCAAGTACGTTAAAACTAACAACTTGCACCAATGTCATTGAGTATTTTCAACCGCTTGGAAATAAATTTCAAGGAACCGATAAACCAAGTATGTTAAAACTAACAATTTGCACCAATGTCATTGAGCCTTTTCAACCGCTTGGAAATAAATTTCAAGGAACCGATAAACCAAGTACGTTAAAACTAACAACTTGCACCAATGTCGTTGAGCCTTTTCAACCGCTTGGAAATAAATTTCCAAGCTCATAAACAAAGCACGTTTAAACGCGCTGTTAGCGCAGCTTGTCCGTAGGAAATAAACTTTACTCAGTCTGATTTATCAGACTTTGTCTTGGGTTCCTGGGAATTTATTCCTAGGCGGAGATTTGGGCTACTTTAGAATGGTGCAAGTTATCAGTTAAAACGCATTAAAAACCTTAAATAGTCTGATTTATCAGACTTTGTATTTAAGCCTGGGAATTTATTCCTAGGCTGAAGATGGGGAATTGAGAATGCGAGTAAAAACCTTAACTAGTCTGATAAATCAGACTTTGTATTGGGTTCCTGGAAATTTATTCCTAGGCAGTGAGGATGGCGAATTACAAATGCAGCAATTTAAGAGTTATTCATTGAAATCAGCAAACATTTCCTCTGACATATTGTTCCAACAGCCAACAAATTTCATATTTTGCTCTAGGGAACTTTTAGAGTATGTTTGAAAAGTGCTGTAGGGTGCTATTTCAAATATTACCAGCAACTTGACGCTGACGACGTTTGCTCATTAACTGAATCCAGCGTTGAATATAGGATTTCCAATTGTTAAAGTCAGTATCATTGGGATTGGTAGTCCTCCAAGCTTCACGGCTTGTAATTCTATTACACCAATCGTTTAAAGCTGGATAATATTCTATTTCAACACCCAATCTAGAAAACAGAGGAATGGTTGCTCCTACAACAATATCAGCAAGGTTTAACACCTCTCCTCCAAAATAATTTTTTTCTCCAAGTTGGTCATTCAAAAATTTCAAACTGATATCCAAATGTTCAGCAATATCTTTAGATAGAGGAGTATTTTGTATATCTATCAATTTAGGAATTTTCGGTACTAATTCATTGGCTGTTACCATTTGAATCATTCTCATGGTTGCTAATTCCTCAGTGGATTTAGGCAACAAGGAGGGAGTAGGATATTTATTTTCGAGATAATCAAGAATAGCGAGAGATTCAATTAATCGGAAGCTACCATCAATGATTGCAGGAACATGATGAAAGGGATTAATTTCTAAAAATTCAGGTTGACGTTGTTCGCCGTTTTTTAAGTCTACAAGGACAGCTTCAAAGGGTATCTCTTTTTCTAATAAAGCTAACCATACTCTACGAGCAATTGGAGAAAGAGGATGATAATAAAACTTCAACACACAAAACTCCTTAATTCATCAGAAACTACTTTAATCATAAGGTTTAATGAGGTACACAATTAAACCTTACTTCCTTCCCCTCTCCTTGAAACCTCACCCCCTTCCCCTCTCCTTGAAACTTTACTTCGTTCCCCTCTCCTTGAAACCTCACCCCCTTCCCCTCTCCTTGTTAAGGAGAGGGGTGTCCGCAGGACGGGGTGAGGTTTTATATTTAATTTGACCCACTTAAGTAGGTAGACAAAATTAAATGTAAGATAGAACCTCACCCCTTCCCCTCTCCTTACTAAGGAGAGGGGTGTCCGCAGGACGGGGTGAGGTTTTATATTTAATTTGACTCACTTACTTCCTAACTCCTTAATTAATAAGAAACCAATCAGTCTTTTTATATTTATCTAAAACAATATCTATAATTCGATTAATTTTCCCCTTGCTCCACAGGTAAATACAAAGTTGACTCAATTTCTTCTCTCACAACACGGGTGACATAATTATTTTTATTTTCCAAGCAATCTAATAGTAACTTATTGGCATTAAGGTACTGTTCAAGGCTTTTCTCTTGCTCTTGTGTGAATTGCCAATCATGTCCAATATCACGATACTTAATCATTACATTTCTCAATTGCTTTGTCCAAGATTTACCATTTTCGAGCCACCATTGTTTAATAATTTCTGACTCCAAATCTTCCTTTGGTAGCTGCATTTTCAAGTTTTGTAATGCTTGCTTCAATTCTGGAGAAATATCAAGATTGAGGTTTCGGCTGAGGTCTCGGTTGAAGTCTCGGCTGAGGTATCGGCTGAGGTATCGGCTGAGGTATCGGCTGAGGTAGAGGCTGAGGTCTCGGCTGAGGTAGAGGCTGAGGTCTCGGCTGAGGTCTCGGCTGAGGTCGAGGCTGAGGTATCGACTGAGGTCTCGGCTGAGGTCTCGGCTGAGGTCGAGGCTGAGGTCTCGGCTGAGGTCTCGGCTGAGGTATCGGCTGAGGTCTCGGCTGAGGTAGAGGCTGAGGTCGAGGCTGAGGTCTCGGCTGAGGTATCGACTGAGGTATCGGCTGAGGTAGAGGCTGAGGTCTCGGCTGAGGTCTCGGCTGAGGTAGAGGCTGAGGAGAATGTAAAAGATTCGGACTGTAGCTGGTTTGTAGCTTGTTTCCACAGAACTAGCTTTGCGATTCACCCAGGTGAGAAATTCCTGCAACTTCTCGTCTGCTGCTAGCAGTCCATCTACTTGCTGTTTCATCAACTTTAACAGTTCCCCTGCATTGGAGAGCATCCCAGATGTCAGTAAAAAAACTTCCCGCCAACGTTTTTCTGTGATATGCTTAACTAAATCTGGTATTGCTGGCTCATTGACGATTTTTTGGGCAGTGAAATATTCCTGAAACGTCAAATGAGAAAAAGAGTAGATACCTCTTGCACATTCTACTAACAGTCCGTGTTGAGCTTCAATAGATTTCAAAACTGCTCCACTATCAAGATGCAACTTTTCAATTTCAGTGGGTGCATCTGGTAAATTACTGATGTAATCAGCGATGTGGTTTTCCACTACTCTTTGCTTGAAAAAATAATGCTTTTCCTTAAAAGTACTAAAAGCAACCTGACTGAGTAAATCTTCCTTGCGTTTTACAGAAAGTTGTTTATAAACCTGTTGTCGCTGAATTCGACGTTTATCATCCCATTTTCGCAGTAGAGTTTCAGTTGCTCGTTTGTACAATTCCGCACGGTCAGCAGGAAAACTGCGGGAATCTTCAAATTCTAGACATAAAAGAGTTAACAGTAAAGGATTAGTTGCTAATTCCTTTATCTGGGGATTGTCTTCCAATTCTTGGATAAAATCCTCAGCGTAATCTAAATTTTTAATTTCAAACCAGGATTGAGCAAACTTCTTTATTTGCTTATCTTCAAAATCAGCAACTTCTACCTCAGTAAACTGAGTGAAAGTGTACTCCCTAGCAGCAATACGACAGGTAATGACGAATTGAGACGAGTTAAAGTGTTCGGAAAACTGGCGAATTTCTTTAATGATGCGATCGCTATCTTCTTCCCGAACTTCATCCAAACCATCTAGTAATACTAATCCTCGACCTTTTTTCAATATCTGTTGCGCTTTGGTTTCAGCATCACTCACCCCACACTCACCCAACCACTGAGAAATATAATCGAGCAAACCAGGTTCACCTTCTGTTTCCGCAAATTGCTTGAGGGGAATAAACACCGGGACAAAATCTGTGAGAAAATCCCCTCTGCTACACTGAATTGCTAAGTATTTGAGGAAGGTAGTTTTTCCCGCTCCCGGTTTACCCAATACCATCAGTTTACTGTAATCCAGTACCGCTTTTAGACCTTCTACTCGCTTCTCCTGTACTTTATTCCAACCAAAGCGGTCAAAATTTTCCCAGTTTAAACCTTCCCAAAGCTTCTCTAAATCAACCCGTCTACGTCCGGTAATTTTCTCCAGAATATTCACCTGAGTGTAAATACTGCCTAACTCAATTGGCTGGGTCATATCCAAAACCCGCATAGTACCGCAAGATTGCTGAATATCAGCGTGTATCTTCTGCCCTATTTCTTGCACTATCTCTTCAATTTTGGATACCTGGGGAGCTTGTTTAACTTCATTCACTGACAAATTTAATTTTGAACAGATAGTGTTGAAAATTGACTTATCAACAGGTTCTCCCTTAAAAAAATTGGTAATGGTCTGTCTAGAACAATCGACCTCCTTTGATAAATCTGTTTGATTCCAACGCTTATTTGATAATGCTGTTTTAGCTTTTTCCAGTCCTTCTTTGGAAGCTTGGATTCCTCTTTTTGCCATATCATTTACAAAATTGACAAAGTTGGACAAAGTTCGACAAAAGTTCGACTTATCCCTTACCACACCCTCAAAATTTTTAGAGATACTAGGTTTATCTAACGAAGCTAATCCAACAATAAGAGTTAATTCGGGGAAACTTGAGATAATTTTAACACAATGAAAAATCAACAAAAGCAAAAAAACAGGTCATTCCAGTTAGTTTTTGGAACTGTATTGACAATTACTATACTTTCCGGTGGGACTTCTTTGTGCTTAGCATCCCAGGAAAACTTGACACAACCACAACAACGCATACTAGAAAACTATATCGCAACTTGGCAAACTGGTTGTGGTGCAATCTTTGGACTTCTGGGAAGCAAAGCAACAGATTTACTTGATTCTAAAGATGATAACTCAGCTTCGTAGTTGTGCTTTAGCGCTAAAGTACTACTACAAACCAACAAATATAGCTATAAATTGCCAATCTACCGTTGATTAACCCACGCGCATTTGATGAGGTTAGCCAGCAACTTGATATGACAATAATTTTCAGGTAAATAAACAAAGTTGTAGGGGTTTAGCATTGTTCCCACCCCTACAAAAAATGTGGTTCAAATACATTTCAAATACATTCAAATTGATGTAAGAGCGTGTTTATAAATAAAAGATCAAAACCAAAGAAACCGGGTTTGTATAGGTGGAGAACCGAGAATTTGAGTATGTATGCCAAAAAGAACCCGGTTTCTGAACTCTCACCAGAGTTTTATATTTATTATATAAACATCCTCTAAGAGATTTGATCACATCTCACAGATTTTCTTGCAAATAATCCATTGCTGCTTCTAGCTTAGAAGCATACTTTTCAGCAAACCTTTCAAACCAAAGTCCTTCAGGGGAAAATGGATCTAATTTTGCCAACCAATCTTCAGCTTGGTTCCTCAAACCCTCTAATTGTTTGGCTTTAATTTGTTCTTGTTTAATTCTTTGCGCTTCTAGTTCTTGTTGTCTTTGTAACTCTACAGCTAAGTCTTTTTGCTGAAAGTCTGCCTTAACTTCCATTAAAAGCTTATCCGTTGCTTCATCTCCCTGTGAAAGAGATGAGAAAGGCTGATTTAATGGTTTTATTTCTGGTGGCTGAACCTGTTTTTGTTTTGGTTGGGGTTGTTTATATTCAGCCTTGAGTTCAGCCAACAGCTTGTCAAGAGGATCCATTGTGTTTAGTTAAATCGCACTGAGTGTTATATCAAGTCTGACTAATTAAACCATGTCTATTTTGAAACCCATAGTTTTTGATTCCCTATTCCCTATTAAGAGTTCCCTATTAAGAGTTCCCTATTCCCTATTCCCTATTCCCTTTTGACAAACTCCAGGTTTCAACTTGGACGAGGTTTAATTACCATTAATTAACGCTTATTAGTAAATGGTGAAGGCATTACCTATTACCAATTACCGACCCACACAGATACGATCACTGTTTAGATGGACATGATATTAGTCGGTAATGGCATTGAGCAGCACTTCTTGTAAACTCATATCTTCCATATCTTCCATTGTAACCGTATCACAGATATCGAATTTGGCACCTGCACTTTGCAATTCGTCATCTAATACTTTCAGAAATCTGGTAGCGTGGGGATCGTTACCTACTTGAATAAAAGAAATAGCAAATTCTTCATCCCGGTCCATCTGACGGGATGCTTCAATTATAACTCTCATCACCGCTTTGCGGTCATCTGGTTCGCCATCAGTAATCACTAAAATTGTCTCACCATTGGGCTTAGTTTGTTTTGTGGCTTTGCGTTGAAAATAGTTATCAGTGGCGTGTTTTAAAACACTTGCTAAATCAGTCCTTCCGGAGGGGTCATTTTCCTGAAAAATTTGTGAAACCTTCATCGATGTGACATTCTCATAGCGTTTAAATTTCCCAGAAAATACGTAAACAGTAATTCCATCTGGGTCAAATTGCTCACATTTTGCTGCCAAGGCAAAAGTAGATTCTTGTGCTGCTACCCATCTACTTTTGCCACCGTTTTGGTCTGGAGTCGCCATGCTGCCACTTTTGTCAATAATTAAGGTGTAATCTCGATTGTCTAACATGTTTAAATCCTCCAATTATTAGTTATGGATGTAAAATCATCATCAGCACACCGGAATGCACTAAGACTCAAAAACTCGGCTTCCAAAGTTATAACAACTGCCGGGGTTAATTGAGAATTGCTAACAACGAAAACCTCTATATTTACGTTTATAAACCCGATTTTTTGCTCTTGTCCAACCAATGGTGCAAGATATGAGTCTCTGAAAGCGCGCCATTTTTGCTGGAAGAAACACAACATCCTCTTACCTTGTTAAGTGTTCCTTGTTAAGAGTTCCCTATTAAGAGTGTTTCGGAAGCAGTAAGCACAGTTTGCCTGAATTCGGGAACTCTTAACGGAGAATATAGTGGTTTTGGGTTGAGTGTAGACGCGCAGGGTCACCTTCCTACGGGTGGTACATAAATTTTACTGATGATATAGTTGCTCTTGTTGGTAATTGGTAATTATTTGTTTCTATTACCCATTACCCATTACCAACCCTGACAAATATTATCGGTGATACAACAGACTTGATATAATTAGTCTGTGACAGCATTGGCTAAAACCTCTGCTAGACTCATATCTTCCATATCATCTAGGGTGATGGTGTCGCAGATATCAAATTTAGCACCAACACCCTGCAATTGGTCATCTAAGGCTTTGAGAAACTTAGTCGCGTGGGGATCGGAACCTACTTGAATAAAGGAAATTCCCAACTCTTCATCTCTGTCCATCTGTCGGGAAGCATTAATTATAACTTCAAATACGGCTTTGCGATCATCCGGTTCGCCATCGGTAACTACTAAAATAGTTTCACCATTGGGTTTAGTTGTACCTGCAGCTTTGCGCTGAAAATAATTATTAGTAGCGTCTTGAAGTACACCCGCTAAATTTGTCGTTCCTGCGGGATCATTTTCCATAAATATCTGCGCTACCTTCTCGGAAGTAACATCATCATAACGCTTAAATCTACCGGAAAATACGTAAACAGTAATGCCATCTGGGTCAAATTGTTCACACTTTCTTGCTAAGGCGAGGGTAGATTCTTGCAGTATTTCCCATCTACTTCTACCACCAACTTGATCCGGGGTAGACATGCTACCGCTTTTATCGATGATTAGCGTATAGTCGCGATCGCTCATCATAAATTCCTCTACTTGTTACCTTATAGTTCTGTTATAGTGTAACGCCAGAGTTATAACACAACATTTTCGGTATCATAAACGATCTTGTATTAGAAACATGATCAGATGAGATGCCCTGAAAGTAGCTATAGCAGTTTTCACTTGGATAGAATACAGATAAACCTCACCCCTTTCCCCTCTCCGCAAGTTCGGAGAGGGGAGTCGGTCGGACGGGGTGAGGTTCCCTCGTGTATTGGACTCAACTGAAAACCGCTATAATCACCAACATGAGAAAGGGGAACTATATATGCTCCCCTTTACCTAATATTAAGGATACTTATAGATTGTAGGTTGGGTTGAGGTACGTAGGCAAAGCCTTCGGTGTAGGGTAACCCAACAAAAACCTACTTGGTGTTGGGTTACTCTGCTCAAAGCCTCCCTCTGGTCGTCTACACTTCGTACCACTTCGTGGAAGCAATCTACAACCCAAGCTACGAAAAGTTAAGTTTTTAGCCGTTGGGAGTATAGTGAGCATTAATCATATACCTCCTCGTCCTAAAGCAGCGAGGATTCCTTGACGCTACCCTTGAGGAACGCTGCGCGAACGCTGGGTTGTGCTATCTGTGATAGTCTTACCATCCCTCCACGTCCACGTCCGTTTAGAGTGTCTCAATGCCCCAGGTTGACTTTTGCTTATTGTACCAGAATTCTTGGAAAACTCGCCCTAGAAGGGCGAGGAACCTGAACCCATTAATTTTGGTTAAACGCTCTTACAATTTGGCATGAGAGCCATCGCAAAAAGGACCATTTTGGGTGTTCTTGCACTGACACAATGCTACAGTTTGTTTTTCTTCAAGAGTAAACTTTGTGGGGGTAAATTCTGTGCCTGCGTGGGAGCCATCACAATAAGGCTGTTTGCTAGAGCCTCCACAGCTACACCAGTAATAATCTCCGGCTTCGAGTTCTAAAACGACAGGCTTTGTATCTACAATTGTAGGCTGACTCATTATTGGTTCTCCTTTTCTTTAAGTTGGCTCAATTTTTACTTCTGGTAAGTAAAAAAGTGACCGTCGATGCACATTATACCCTGCATATTTGAGAATGGCGAAAAAAGCTCAAATCCTTGTTTAACAAGGGGTATAGCCCCCTATCAAGGTGTAAGGTTGCAAAATCAAATGGTTCACATTTGAATCATGGTAAGATAGTAGATCTATCTATCGATTTTTAGCGGGCAGAGGGCAGTACTTTCCAGGGAAAGGGTAAGGCTAAGATGGGGAAAATCTAGCCTTAGAAACCGGGTTTCTTTGGGTAAGTCGAGAAGAAACCCAGTTTCTGTTGACAATGTAAGTACTCGAAAGGGGTGTATAGCCTTTGACTAGCATGTCTTCTGCCATCAGCATCATGAAACGATTCTATTTAGAATAGTCGGGAAGCAAAAGACGCTTCTATTGTGAATTATGCCGCCATATCAAATAACAGCACCTCTGCATCACTAGACACACCTTGGAGAGTGATATTATGTTCTTGGGAAATAGCGGCACCATCGCCAGCATAGAGTTGGTGACCGTTCAATTCCACCGAACCCCGTGCGACGTGAATCCAAGCTTGACGACCATTTTCTAAACGGTGGGATACTGCTGAGCCATTCCCCAAGAGGGTACTGTAAAGATCCACATCTTGATGGATAGTGACAGAACCATCACGACCGTTACGAGAACCAACCAGCCGTAGCTGACCTTGCTTTTCTTCTGGGGAGAATGTTTTCTGCTCATAACTAGGCTCAATGCCACGCTGATCGGGTAGAAGCCAGATTTGCAGAAAATGTACGGGTTCTGTATTCGAGGAATTGAACTCGCTGTGTAAAATACCCGTACCTGCGGACATACGTTGCACATCTCCCGGTCGAATCACAGAGCCGTTACCGATATTGTCTTTATGCTCTAAGGCTCCATCCAAGACATAGGAAATAATTTCCATGTCCCGGTGACCATGAGCTCCAAACCCTTTGGCTGGTGCTACTTTATCCTCGTTAATTACCCGCAGACTACCAAAGCCCATATGTCGCGGATCGTAATAATAACCAAAGGAAAATGTATGTCTGCTATCGAGCCAACCAAAGTTGGCAACACCACGGTCTTGAGAATGGCGAATGGTAATCATGACTAATCCCTCCGGTTTCAGTAGAATCGTTACATGAGTGTTACTCCCGCTACGCTCATTATGTATTACTTTTAAAAAAACGACAATATCTGATTTTATGGATACATTGTTTCTTAATTGTCTACAATGTTACGGTCAGGATGGATAAATTTGCAAGCATCAAAGCTTTTACACAGGTAGTAAGGGCAGGAGGATTTACCGCAGCTGCTAGGGAAATGGGTCTTTCGCGGTCAGCAGTGAATAAAATGGTGATTAACTTAGAGAATGAATTGGGAGTACAGTTATTGCATCGCAGTACCCGCAGTGTTAATCCTACAGAAACGGGATTGGCTTTTTATGAACGTTGTCTCAACATTTTGGCAGACTTGGAAGAAGCAGAACGGGCAGTTTCTCAACTACATGCGGAACCTAAGGGCATCTTGAAAATTAATGCACCGATGTCCTTTGGTACTCTGCATTTAGCACCAGTTGTGGCAGAATTCATGGTTCAATATCCTGATGTGCAAGTGCAATTAACCCTAGAGGATCGTTTTGTCGATCCTATTGAGGAAGGATATGACATCATTGTTCGTATCGCTAAACCCTCTGATTCTGCCAGCCTTGTGGTTCATCCCCTTGTGAAGGCTAAACGGGTTCTGTGTGCTGCTCCTGCCTATCTGGAAAAACACCAAGTTCCAACTCACCCTGTTGAATTACGCCTACATTGCTGCTTGCACTATGGATATATGACCAGCAGAAACCAATGGAAACTAATTGGACCTGATGGAGAGCATACTATCTCTATCAATGGGGTGTTATGTTCCAACAATGGAGAAATGTTGCGAGAGGCTGCTCTCAAAGGTTTGGGAATCATACTTTTACCTACCTTTATCGTTGGTAGTGACTTACAACAGGGAACCCTGGTCACTATCTTGCCGGAATATCATCCACCAGAAATTCATGTATGTGTTATGTATCCCATTAATCGCCATTTATCAACCAAAATACGCATATTTACGGATTTTCTCCAAGAGCGGTTTGGCGATCGCCCAGATTGGGAATAAAGAAACCGGGTTTTTATAGGTGGAGAACCGAGAATTTGAGTATGTATGCCTTCATAAACCCGGTTTCTAGACCCTCACGGGAGTTTTATATTTATTTTATACACCCTCTAAGCTGTTGTGGACGGGCAGGATGCCCATCCCACAAGGGGCAAGAAATTTGGTAATAGGTAATTGGTAATAGGTAATAGGTAGTTGAACCTCCCATTAATTCTGAGGGGTTTCCATCACACCCACCTGGGACTATAAGTCCCAGTCTAATAGTCAAAGTCATATAAATATGACTATAAAACTAGCCATCAAAACTAATGGGACAGAACACTAGTACTCCACCAAGTAAACTATGCGGGGTTAAT
>JASJCY010000158.1 GCA_030065825.1 Nostocaceae cyanobacterium
AGCATGTAGACGCGCAAGACAGGTCATGGCTTCTCTTTGAGTGCGGCTTTGAGCAGAGTAACCCAACAACCGCAACCGATTGCGTTGGGTGGAGGGGCTACGAAATTTCAACACTTCCAAGACTTTTGTCAGTCAACCAGTTCTTCCCCCTCTTCCCTCTCTTTCCCCTCTTACTCAATTTGGTAATCTTCTAGCGGGACGGGAGTAGCTAGTCTTATCCATAATCACTGACAATTCTCTCTGGGTTTAATTTTTATTTTTTTACATTGAATGACATTTATTTATAATATTTTAAAACATATCTGACATTATGTGATTTTTTCTCACATACTAAATTCAATTAATATTAGAAACTCAAAATATAGATATAAGACAAAAAAACAGAGGGGCAATATGAAAACCATTAAAATTCTCTCAATAGATGGCGGTGGAATTCGCGGAATTATCCCAGCAGTAATTTTATCTGAAATAGAAGAAAAAACTGGGAAACGAATTGCGGAATTATTTGATTTTATTGCTGGTACTTCCACCGGAGGAATATTAACTCTAGGCTTAACCAAACCCGATGCTCAAGGTCAACCTCAATATACTGCTAATCACTTAATTAAATTGTATGAAATAGAAGGAAAGAAAATTTTTCATCGTTCAGATGCAATTACAGAGAAAATGTCTCCCATTTGGCGACGCAAATTTCCTTCTAATGGCATTGAAGGTGTTTTGCAAGAATACTTTGGTGACACACTCTTGAGTCAAGCACTGAAGGAAGTTTTGATTACCAGCTATGATGCAGAAAATTCTTCGGTTTTGGTTTTTCCCTCGCCTGCAAATTCTTATTGAAGTACGGTAATTTTTACCTCCACGAGAGAGAATCTCCCAATAGACCTCTTTGGAAATTAGATATTAACCCTGAGTGCGTATTTATGCGCCAGTATGATGGTTTTGCCCTGAGAACGGTTTAATTTCCAGGAACCATTTCAAGCTGACATTACTTCCTGTACAGTCAGAGATAAAGCGGTCAAAGTAGGGGAAATAATTCGCTGATTTCGAGTAAACTCAGTTGTTTGATACTCGTCATCAACCAGGGTCAAAACAGAAACTTTCTGCTGTTGCAAATCCACAATCCAATATTCAGGAACCCCTAACTGTTGATATTCTCCTTGCTTAGTTTCGTAGTCAGTTTTGCGAGAACTAGGACTGACAATTTCCACAACTAGTAATGGTGGGGTTTTAGTGACAGCAGCACGGGTTTTATCTGCTTTGATTACAGTCCACTGTGCATCAGTCAAAACAGTTAAATCTGGAGTACGGGAACGTTCTTTCCCTGTTTTCGGATTTACCCCCACATATACTCCCACATCCCGTTTGAGTTTCCAATTTTCTTGTTGTTGGGAGATTGCAACTTCTATAGCTTTAGCCAGCAAATCAGTTACATCTGAGTGTTCACCCGTTGGTAGTGGAACCATTACCAATTCCCCGTCAACAAGTTCGTAGCGGTTATCCGTACCGTCATCGTAACTTAGATAATCCTCAAAGCTTAGTTGTACAGGTGTCTTGGTCATGGTAACCTCCAGTAACCTATACTCTCATAATAAAAGTTTATAATACCTCTTCCCAACTCCTAACTATCCCAGTACGGTAATTTCCCCCTCCCCACCAGAAAATCCCCCAATGGTCAAAGCTGTCGCTAAAGTAGAAGATATAAACAGAAAAATTATCATCTTAACCGCGACTCACACAAACTTATGAGTGCAAACGCCACTATTACAAATAATCCTTTACTCCAAGGTTCTGGTTTACCCCCGTTTGCGGAAATTAAGCCGGAACATGTGGTTCCTGCAATGACGCAGTTATTAGCGGAAATGGACACAGAATTGACTACCTTAGAAGCGAATGTCAAACCCACTTGGAATGATTTAGTCGCACCTTTAGAAAATCTTACCGAACGGCTAACTTGGAGTTGGGGGATTGTTAATCATTTGATGGGTGTCAAAAATAGCCCAGAATTACGGGAAGCTCATCAAACTGTCCAGCCCCAAGTAGTACAATTTATTAATAAACTCAGTCAAAGCCAGTCCCTCTACAATGCCTTTAAAGCCCTTCGTAGTAGCAATGACTGGAACACCCTTGAATCTGCTCAAAAGCGGATTGTAGAGGCTGCTATCCGCGATGCAGAACTTTCTGGGGTGGCTTTGCAAGGTGAAGCGAAGGAACGTTTTAACGCCATTCAAATGGAATTGGCACAACTATCCACAACCTTTTCTAACCATGTTCTAGATGCAACTAAAGCCTTTAGCATCACCCTGACAGAAAAACAAGAAGTAGACGGTTTACCCCCCAGTTTACTTAGTTTAGCAGCCCAAGCAGCCCGGGCAGAAGGTGCAGAAAACGCCACCCCAGAAAATGGTCCTTGGCGTATTACTTTAGATATGCCTAGTTATGTACCCTTTATGCAGCATAGCACCCGCAGGGATTTGCGGGAAAAACTCTACAAAGCCTTTATCAGTCGTGCTGCTTCTGGGGAATTGGACAACAATCCCCTAATTGACCGGATTTTGTCATTACGTCAAGAAATGGCGGAATTACTGGGCTATAAAACCTATGCCCAAGTCAGCCTTGCTAGTAAAATGGCTGACAATGTGGAAGCAGTGGAAAAGCTATTAGAAGAATTGCGGGTTGCTAGTTATGACGCTGCGGTTCAAGATTTAGCACATTTAGAAACTTTTGCAGCCTCCAAGGGTGCAGCAGAAGCAAATGACATTAAACACTGGGATATCACTTTTTGGGCAGAACGTCAACGGGAAGAAAAGTTTGCCTTTACCCAAGAAGAATTACGTCCCTATTTCCCCCTTCCCCAAGTCCTCGATGGCTTATTTGGACTAGTAAACCGCATCTTTGGAGTTACCGTCACTCCTGCAGATGGACAAGCCCCAGTATGGCACGAAGATGTCCGTTATTTCCAAATTGCTGACGAAACTGGAAATGCGATCGCCTATTTTTACCTAGATCCCTACAGTCGTCCTGCCCAAAAACGGGGTGGTGCATGGATGGATGTTTGTATCAACCGCCGCCAACTAAGGGATACTACTCAATTACCCGTAGCTTATTTAACTTGCAACCAAACTCCCCCAGTGGATGATAAACCCAGTCTTATGACCTTTTCGGAAGTGGAAACC
Organism: Nostocaceae cyanobacterium; assembly: GCA_030065825.1. Lineage (GTDB taxonomy): Bacteria > Cyanobacteriota > Cyanobacteriia > Cyanobacteriales > Nostocaceae > JASJCY01. The sequence continues at coordinate 3,174 of JASJCY010000158.1, forward strand.
CTCTTCCATGAATTTGGACATGGTTTACAACACATGCTTACCAAAGTTAACTACGTGGGAGCAGCAGGTATCAATAATGTAGAATGGGATGCCGTAGAATTACCGAGCCAGTTTATGGAAAACTGGTGTTACGACCGACCCACTTTAATGGGAATGGCAAAGCATTACGAAACTGGGGAAACCTTACCGGAACATTACTACCAAAAACTGCTGGATGCTAAAAATTATATGAGTGGTAGCGCGATGCTGCGACAGCTACATTTTGGTTTAGTAGACATCGAACTTCATGACCGCTATCGTCCTGGTGGTAAAGAAACTCCCAAAGATGTGCGCGATCGCATTGCAAAAACCACAACCGTTTTACCACCCCTACCAGAAGACTCTTTTCTGTGTGCCTTTGGACACATTTTTGCTGGTGGTTATGCGTCAGGCTACTATAGCTATAAATGGGCTGAAGTCTTGAGTGCTGATGCTTTTGCTGCTTTTGAAGAAGCGGGATTAAATAATGAGCAGGCAATAAAAGCTACTGGTCAACGCTACCGGGATACTATCCTGGCTTTGGGTGGTAGTCAACATCCTATGGAAGTATTTAAATCCTTCCGGGGTCGAGAACCGATTACCGAACCCCTACTTATACATAACAATTTAGCTGCTGCTTAATGGGGAACATTGGAAAGTAAGAAAAGGTCGATAAAAATAGGCTTGTAGTCAGGACTTTATCAGGACTTTAGTCCTTAAAATAGAGACTAATGTTTTTAGAGGATAGGATTGGCATCTTGCAAATAGGTCAGAAACCGGGTTTATAAGCACAAAATAAGGTTTTTCGGCGCAAAAATTGGCTATAAACCCGTTTTTTAAAGTCTTGACTTTTACTTCTTTCCAGGTGAACCAAAAAATCTGTGGGAGAGGTAAAATACTTATTAGAGGATGTTTGTCAAGTCAACAAGTATACCAGGAACTTCTGTGGGTAAACCTCTCTCCTACAAGTCCAGAGGCTTTAAAACCCCCATTCCAGCATTAAAAGTTTTTCCGCTTCCCTCTCCTGTTTCCCCCGGGGGTAGGGGGTTAGGTTTGGGAGGTTTTAATGTTAATAACAATACTTTCCAAACATCCTATTACTTCTTACTTATTACTTATTACTTATCAGGACTTACGCAACTGGCACATTTACCCTAAAACTGTCACATAGTAGTGATTTGTCTATAATGCCTATAAATCAAGGAACATAGAGTTTTATTTCAAATTGAAGTATGTGTGCCAGTTGCCATAATTTTGTGACGTGCAGCTTAGTCCTACTTATTACTTACTTATTACTTATTACTTCTTACTCCCCATGAACCCTAAAGGTATATCAGTCACAAGTAGAAATTTGACACTAGTCTGTTTATTAATAGTGTTAAATTTGCTTGTTACTGGTAACGCAGCAAAAGCACAAAATCAGCAAAATGATGACAGGGAAGTCAAGGTTCCCAAACGGGGTTTACCAGGACGTCGAGAAAATGGGGGAACCCGTGGACCAAATGGTAACTGTTTGACTGGAGATGTAGCACTTTTAGCATTATTGCTACCAAAAACCAATTTGGGCTTGACAACCTCTGCTTACCCCCGATTTTTCTGGTATAATCCTGAGAATACTGCTAAAAAGGGAAAGTTTGTCTTGTACAAGGTAGACAAGCAAATGCGTAGTCTCACCCCAGTATATGCAACTACCTTTAAGCCTAATCAGAAATCAGGAATCACCAGTTTAAATTTACCCCAGGATGGGAAAATTCCCCCTCTAACAGCAAATCAGAATTACCTGTGGTCTGTATCCCTGATCTGTAACCCTAAGGATAACTCCCCCCGGTCTGTAATTACCGTTGAGGGATGGGTGCAGCGGGTTCAAGTCAATAAATATCTAGCCATTAAATTGCAACTCCTCAATCAGCGTGATCGTCTGACCATTTATGCCCAAGAGGGTCTGTGGTTCGATCTACTCTCCACTTTAGCCGATTTACATACTTGCCACCCTGAAGATACCAGCATCTCAAATCGCTGGACACAAATATTGAACCAAGTTGATTTACAAGCGATTGCCCAAGATAAGCATCTATATCCCTATTTTACCCCAGACAGATCCAAACACAGATGTCTAGGGGAGAGCAGAAACTAATTAACAAAATATTTTAAGTTTAATTAAGCTTTTTGGCTTAGACAATAGCAACAACTAAATTATCCCATATTGTGGGGTAGGCATCCTTGCCTGCTATTGTGGGGTAGGCATCCTTGCCTGCCCACTCATACAGCCAAGGATGCCTGTACCACTATGTGATAACTTGCACCATTCTCAAGAAGAGTCAGAGGTCTCTATGTTCTAGTTACCAGCGTGACGCTGGTAACTAGGGGAGTTGAGGTTCTGCCTCCTGGTTATCCTTTTCGGAAGTGCAAGTTGTTAGACTATCAAATTTTGGGATATTTTTTTATTTGCAAGTCCCTTATAAACAATACTTCAGCAGTGCATCTTAAATATTTGTAAACAAATACAATTTATTTTTTCTGTATTTGCAGCTATATCTTTGCAATACTTAACTCTTCTTTAATTAACAAGGATTAACATAGATTAAAAATAATAAATTTCATCATAATTGGTTAATTTTATCGGGCAAAATTGAGAGTATGCTTAAGAATAAAAGCCTAGTCAAAAGTCCCCATAACTGGGTGTAAATTAAGCATAAAATTGCTAAATAGTCTAGAGCTAATATTCTCAATAGATTGGGAAGGCAGTGAAAATCAAATCAAGGCTGAGATAACCCTGAAATCCTTCACAGGGGTGAATGTAAAAAACTCCTGCCCCAAAAGCTAAAACCTTGGTAGTTATTGTAGATTTACCCTATTTTCTGGGATTTGTTACCTTTATTACCCAGAAAATTTCACAACCTTTACAACAGGAGATGCGATGATACAAAAAATTCTGCTAGCTGTTTCTGGATTGGGGCACGCCGAAGAGATGCTCAAAACCTTGATGGAAATGCCATCAATTAAAGGGGCACAGGTTACAGTATTGCATATTGTTCCCGAACAAAGTACCTCTGAAGCCATGATGTCTAAATGGGAAGAGGGTGGTAAAATTTTGGCTAATGCCATTCAGTATTTAAACTTAGACCCTAGTAAAGTTTCTTCCATTGTGCGCCAAGGTGACCCCAAAGCATTGGTTTGCCAGGTAGCGGATGAAATGGAAGCTGACTTGATTATTATGGGTTCTAGGGGACTCAAGAGGCTACAATCGATTTTAGGGAACTCAGTTAGCCAATACGTCTTCCAATTGTCCTCTCGTCCCATGTTATTGGTCAAAGACGATATTTACGTCAAAAGAATTAACCGGGTGATGGTGGCAATCGATGGTTCTCAACCAGCCCAAAACTGCTTGAACTTAGCTTTATTTCTGCTACGGGGAATGCCCAAAGGAGAGTTAATTCTAGCTAATATTTCTACCGATTTGGGTGGTAAAACTTCGGAAATTACTGAAGTAATTCCAGAACAAAATCCCGTTTTGGCTGCTGCTGCTGCGGAAGCAAAAAGACAAGGAGTCCAAACTCGTTGTGTTACCACCAGTGGTAAACCTGGTGAAGAAATTTGTCGTTTGGCAAATGAATTAAACGTAGATTTATTACTACTAGGTTCTCCTGATAGACGTCCTTCCATTGCCAAGAGTTTAGTAGATATAGACCGACTCTTAGGTGCTTCCTTATCTGACTACGTGCGCATAAACGCCACTTGTCCAGTGTTGTTGGCAAGAACAACAGCGTAAACTCAACATCAATATCAATTCAGCGGTTGATAAATTAAGCCCCTGCATTGTTAATCCAGGGGCTTTTTTATTGTATATCAAATCAAAATTTAACGGCAGAATACCCCGTCCAAAATTATTTCAGCGGGGAGGAATACCGTCTTCGATCAATTATTTTATCTGTTGGCTAACGCTTCTTAATTACTCTTTTTTACCTTCACGGCTAGCAGTTACAGTATAAAGAAGGATTAAAAAAACAGCAGGAACCAGCACAAACAGCAAGCTGGCAACGAATCCTAAATCATTAACTTGCATGACAAGAAAGCCTCTCTTTTAATTTCCAGTCAACAATTTTAAGAATACCACTATATTTGACACTTAAGTGCCTCAACAAACCAGGTTTGTGAACAAAGCCAGTTTCTTGAGGCACATCTGGAAAACTTATGGCTTGGTAACCACACTCACTGGACCATTAACTAAGGTTTGACAAGCAAGGCGAAAATTAGCGGGTTTTTTCTTTAATAAACGGTTTTCCGCGTTTGTGAGAGAAGACAAATTTTCCATGCCTTCGGTGACTTCCACAGCGCAGGTGCCACATTGACCATAGCCCCCACAATTCATCATTTTGCCCCAAACTTTATATAAGTCAATACCGTTTTCCATCGCTTTGAGACGCAGATTCGCACCATCCGCAGCTATGACTTCTTTATTTTCCTTCACGAATTTGATGTTAGCCATATCTAAAACTCCTTGACTATTCTGACCCCGAAAATCCACTATTTACGGCTTTTCAGTCTAAAATTGCCATTCAAAAACTATATAAACTACGTCGGACACCGCAAATTACCCATCCAGAATTCAACTCTGGTGATTTTGAGTCGGTGAGTACTTAGGTTCTATATTTCACCTATTATATTAGTTTTTAACAAAAAGTTAAGTTTTATGAATAAAAGACTATTTTTTAGCAAATAAATAAGACAGGCATAATACCTGTCTGGAGAAAAAATATCATAATTAGCAGCGATTCAAACGAGTGTCTTTTGTCAACTAGTCAAATGACATTCTTCTGAAAACAGACTGCATTATCTTTATCTGAAACCCACAGCTGCTTGCCATACAAAAGCCAGCAGCAAAAAGAAAAGGGGAATAATTGGCAGAACATCCACCAAGGGATCGAAGATTTGGTAAGCTTCAGGCAGTTTTGCTAATAACAGTGCTGCTTCCATATTTGTTTAAATCCACCTACATAGCTTTCATAATTGACAAGTATTTTAACACGGTGTGGGTAGTAATTAATAGTTAGGTCCCCCTCTCCCCCCTCTCCCTACTCTCCCCCTCTCCCTACTCCCCTGGAGTCAACCAGTGGGCAAATTCTGTAGTAAAGCAATCGCTCAAAATTGCCTCTCTAATTCTTTGGGTAAAGTGGATGAGTTCGGTGATGTTGTGAATACTCAATAGGGTGTAAGCCAAAATTTCTTGCGATCGCACCAAATGAGAGATATAAGCACGGGTGAAATTGCGACAGGTGTAACAGGGACAGTTTTGATCCAGGGGTGTAAAATCTTCCCGAAATCTGGCATTTTTCAAATTCCATCGTTCCCCTCCCACCATAGCTGTACCATGTCTAGCCCACCTTGTGGGAATTACGCAGTCAAATAAATCAATCCCAGAGGCGATCGCCACTACCATCTCCCGATAAGTACCTACACCCATCAAGTAACGGGGTTTTTCTGGGGGTAGCAGGGGTGCGGTGACTTGGACAATATGATGAATTTTTTCCGGTTCTTCTCCTACACTCACTCCCCCAATGGCGTAACCGGGCAAATCTAGCTTAATTAAAGCCTCTACAGCCTGGGAACGTAAGTCAGGGTATACACCCCCCTGCACTATTGCAAATAAAGCCTGATCGCCCCGTTTGTGGGCGCTAATGCAACGTTTTAACCACCGATAGGTACGGTCAACTGCGGCTTCTACTTCTTGACGAGTGGCAGTGTGGGGGGGACACTCATCAAATGCCATAATCACATCTGCCCCTAATGTATTTTGAATCTCGATGGATTTTTCTGGGGTGAATTTAATAATTTGTCCATCGTGGGGGGAGCGAAAAGTTACGCCTTCTTCCGTAATTTTTCGCATCTCGCTTAAACTAAAGACCTGAAACCCACCGGAATCGGTCAGCATTGGACCGTCCCAACCCATAAACTTGTGCAACCCTCCACCTCCAGCTACGATTCCCTCACCAGGTTGGAGATGCAAATGATAAGTATTAGATAATACCATTTGCGCTCCCGTATCACGTAACTGGGCAGGGGTAAGAGTTTTCACATTTGCCAGGGTTCCTACAGGCATAAACCGTGGGGTTTCAACCGGACCGTGAGGCGTTAAAAATACACCAGCTCTTGCTTTTGTCTGGCTACAACCAGCCAGATACTGAAAAGAAAATTGGTAGCTCAAGACAGAATAATATTATTTAGATTAATGGTAATTGGTAATTGATAATTGGTAATTGGAACAGCTAATATCCAATCCCAGTCCCTAATTTTCAATCACAAATATAAATATATAACCATCCTATTTGATTAGTGAAACTACAAAGTAGAGATAGGGAACAGGGAATAGGGAACAGGGAATACCTATTTCAAAAAATACTACCCCACAGCAATTATCTGAATCTGTTGCCTGTTAAGAGTTACCTGTTGCCTTTCCTAAGGGAACAGTCAAATATAATATTTGAGAACCATTCCCATTATCACTTAAAAAGGATCGGCAGAATCATCATCAATTTCCGCATCCCATCTGGCAGACAATACTTGTTCCATCATCGCTTCAATGGCGTTGACATTCAAACAGCGTTCTTGTTGCTCTTGTAGAGGGGTGGAAAGGGGAATTAATCGCAAACACCTTCCTTCTTGTAGTAAATCAAAATAGGTTTCTTGTTCTGGAGATTGTTTCAACTCCAAGCAATCAAAACTATAAACATTCAAATACAGAGCATGATTGGCAACAATCGTAGAGCGTTGGGGATTCGCAAACACCTCCATCACATCTCCTTCACCCTCGCTGTGTAAATTATTATCTTGGGTGTAGATATAGCGCACATGACCTAAATCATTTAACAATCGCTGCATATCGAACTTATTGACAATCACGCCTGTATTTATGATGCAAGGTGCTGGTATTTTGCTGTCAGGTAGATGGTAACTCATAATTCAAGAGCTTTAGGAATAAAGAAAAAATAAAACACAGTTAAACGGTCAAATATATAGCTTTTTTGAATCCATACATTTAAATAATTATCCACTTTGTATGCCAATCTCCTTAATAATAAAGAACATAAGTTATTTCTTGTAAAATTGCATGACAAAAATGACTCACTCGAAGTATTTTTTAATACCCATTTGCTTATCTTAACACTGAGATTAGGATAACAAATTTTTTTGGATGCATTTGCAGGTACAAGTCAATCTTATTTAAAGCTTTAACAACTATGCTACTGCTTGTGACGGATTTTTGAACGTCATTTTTATTTATCCTTTGTATTCTGGTTCACGATCAATGTCACTAAATTATGACTAATACACAAATTTGGTGGAAAAAATTTTTGTCAACACCCATGGCAAGCGTCATATTTTACACTAGTATTCCCCTGCCATATATGGAAGGTTTAGAATTCCGGGGAGTAGCACATTTTGCTCCATTGGTAGGGCTGCTCATCGGGGCACTTTTGGGGCTATTAGATGGGCTGATAGATGGTTTGGGGATGCCAATAATAACTCGTAGTGCCTTAATTGTAATCGCTTGGATTGCCATTACTGGAGGATTACACTTAGATGGAGCAATGGATACTGCTGACGGATTGGCTGTAGGCGATCGACAGCGACGACTAGAGGTGATGGCAGATAGCGCTACAGGGGCATTTGGGGCAATGGCAGCTATCGCAGTAGTATTACTTAAAACAACAGCATTAATAGAAAATCCGGAAAATCACTGGTTAATTTTAATGGCTGCTTGTGGTTGGGGACGTTGGGGACAACAGGTGGCGATCGCTTGTTATCCTTATCTCAAACCCACTGGTAAAGGGGCTTTTCATAAACAAGCAATTCAGTCTTATAAAGATTTGTTGCCGGGATTGATATTGTTGCTGGGTTTAAGTGGTTTACAAATCTTAATCAACAAAGAAAAAATCTTCTTGGCTGTGGGGATGACAGTTGCAGGGATTGCGATGGCAGTGTTAACATCCGCTTGGTTCCATCACAAATTAGGTGGACACACAGGAGACACCTACGGTGCGGTTGTAGAGTGGACAGAAGCCTTATTCTTGTGCGTGCTGGTTACCCTCAGCAATTGAACAGTGGAAAATCTGTCAGCAGTGAAAACGCAAGCAACCTACTGACTTTACACAGGGGATTTGAAACTGGGAAAGATACACAATTGGCAACTCCTAATCCCTAATCCCTAATCCCTAATCCCTAATCCCTTTACTTTACTTTACTTTACAGGGTGCAGTCGTGTTACCTTAAGTTTAAAATTGCCAATGCCAGTAGCTCCAAAAGAGCGGACGCGAACAATATAGGTTCCTGTTTCTGTTATCCTTGTAAATAGTAGGGAGTTACTTGTACCATCGGGACCATCGTCGTTTTCTGCAATGGTAGAACCATCGGGTCCCAACAGAGTGATAATACTATCAAAACTCTCAGAGGACAAATCGATAGCGAGATTATCTCCTTTCGTCAATTTCACCATATAATCGCGGGCAAATCCACCCTGACCTGTGGGAATATCTTTATCCGAAAGGGAATCGGTAACTTCGTTACTCAGGGGTATAGCAACTGGATTGTACAACTTAGCCTGAGCAAAAGCTACGGTTGTACTAAAGCCAATTGCCATTAATGTAGCAGGAATAATTGTAATATTTTTCAACCCAATTGCAAAAGCCTGACTGAACATCCAAAAAAAGCCTTCCCACAAAACAGTCTAATTTGGTTTATTATAGTTTTCCAGAGTAGAGACTGCCCAGAAATGATACATTTATCTATCCTTTCCTGCTGCAGCTACGGTTGCTAACCCATATACAGATATTCCTGCTTGATGCAGGGTTTGTATGGCAGATTTCGCAGTTGCACCGGTGGTATAAATATCATCCAGCAACAATACCGCTGTGTGGGGACGACGACGGAAATCCTCTCCCAAAGCGAAAGCAGCTGTCAAATTCTTTCCCCGTTCAGATGGGGATAAACCGAACTGCGCTTGGGTTTGTTTGACTCTTTCTAAACCATGTGGTTTTAATTTTAACCCGGTTACTTCACAAAAGCTTTGGGCAATTAGCGCTGCTTGATTATATCCACGGGTTTTGAGTTTGCTGGGGTGCATGGGTATGGGTACAACCGTAAGTTGTGACTTGCACTTGGGAGCATGTAATAGCCATACTTCTGCCAAATATTGACCCAAAGGACGGGCAATTTCTGGGTGATTATCGTACTTCATTGCCGCAATTGCTCGTTTGAGTATACCGCCATACTTCCCCCAAGCCAATACTGGTAATGGTGGTTTCCAAAGACTACCAGGGCTTTGTAAGTGACATTTTTGCAATTGTCTGGTACAGTCCGGGCATAATTCGCTACTAGTTGGACGTTGGCATAAAGCGCAATTAGATTGTAAAAAAAGCTTAAGTAGACTTTTGAAAGAGCGAGTCCAGGTTTGCATTATTGGGTTGGTAATTGGTAATGGGTAATGGGTAATGGGTAATGGGTAATGGGTAATGGGTAATGGGTGATGATTTATCAACAACTGCCAATTACTTTGTAGTAAATGCGATCGCACCGTGGGGTTTCTACTCCTGTTGCTGGTTGATAACCTTGGCTTTCATAAAGCTTGACTGCTTCTGCTAACACAGAGGCTGTTTCAATCCAAATCAACTGGAAACCACGGGAGGCGATCGCTTCCTCTAACTGTTGTAACAAATATTTCCCTAAACCCAAACCCCTGACTTGGGGCAAGAGGTACATTTTGCGGATTTCTACGGCATTTTCACCACGTTTCACCGGGTAATAGGCTGCGGTTCCTACTAGCTTACCTTGGTATTCAATTACCCAAAATTCTCCTCCAGTACCCCAGTAATATGTTTCTATTTGCAACACATCTTGGTCAGCACCATTTGGTTCCCATCCCAGACCATATTCTGATAATACAGAACCAATCACCTCAGCTGCATGGTTGCGATCGCTCTGTTCCCAAGAACGGATTATAAAATCTTTGTAATAACTCTTCATTGCTGTGACTGTGTGCCTTTTTGCAATATATCTTAGTATTTTGGGCAATATAAACCAGAGTGTTTGTAATTTCCCAGTTATGCAAATCTGCCAAAACCCCAATTGTCCCAATCCTTTTAACCCTGATGGAAATAAATTTTGTATCAGTTGTGGTTCTAATAACTTTGGTAAACTCTTACGCAACCGCTTCCAAGTTGAGAAGGTATTAGGTGAAGGTGGTTTTGGTAGAACCTATTTAGCAGCAGATATAGATAGATTGGATGCAGCTTGCGTCATTAAACAGTTTTTACCACAAGTTCAGGGAACCAACCCCCGCACCAAAGCCACAGAACTATTCAAGGAAGAAGCAAAGCGCTTATTTGAACTGGGAGAAAACCATACCCAAATTCCCCGACTCTTGGCTTACTTTGAACAGGGTTCCAGTTTATATTTAGTGCAAGAGTTTATTGAAGGGGAAACCTTACTCACACAGGTGCTGCTACAACCCTTTGGGGAAGCGCAAATTCGGGAACTATTACAAGATTTATTACCCGTTCTCCAATTTGTTCATGAACGCAACATCATTCACCGGGATATCAAACCAGAGAATATTATTCGTAGAAAAGATGGCAAATTGGTATTAATCGACTTTGGTGGTGCAAAGCAAGTAACCCAAACCAGTTTAGCCAGACAGGGAACAGGAATTTACACCGTCGGTTATGCACCCACAGAACAAATGCAAGGTTATGCTTGTGCTGCGAGTGATTTCTATGCTTTGGGTGTGACTTGTGCGCGATTGTTAACGGAATGTTTCCCAGCAGAGGATGTTTATGGCAATCTGAATGATACTCTGTATGATGCGGTAAATGCTGAGTGGTTGTGGCGAGAACATTTACCGCAAGGGGTTACGGTTAGTGATGAGTTGGGGATAATTCTGGATAAGTTGCTGAAGCATTTTGTGAAAGAAAGGTATCAATCAGCAACAGAGGTTATCAGTGATTTGCAAGGTGGTACATCTTCCGTTACTCCTGGGGTTTCCAATGGTGGTAAAGGAGGAGGGATTTTAACCTTTGAATTTGACGTGATTACAGTTGATGCATGGGGTAAAGACACTAATCGCAAGCGTCGTCACGCAGAATATTTTGTAGAAGACTTGGGTAATGGTATCAGTTTGAAAATGGTAGCAATTCCTGGTGGTAGTTTTATGATGGGTTCACCAGAAAATGAGGGATATTATGATGAAAAACCCCAACATCAAGTAACTGTTAAACCCTTTTTTATGGGTAAATTTCCCATCACCCAAGCGCAGTGGGAAGCAGTAGTAGCTTTAAGAGCAATCAAGCAATCTTTGCATCCAAATCCATCCCACCTTAAAGGAGCAAATCGACCAGTAGAAAAAGTATCATGGCATGATGCTGTGGAATTTTGCGCTAGGTTATCGAAACAAACTGGACGCACATTATCGTTTACCCAGTGAAGCAGAATGGGAATATGCTTGTCGCGCGGGAACCACCACACCTTTTGATTTTGGTGAAACCATTACCAGTGATTTAGCAAATTATAACGGAAAGCGTACTTATGCAAAGGAAACAAAAAGCGAATACCGTCAACAAACAACAATGGTAGGAATGTTTCCACCCAATACCTTTGGATTATACGATATGCACGGGTTAGTCTGGGAATGGTGTGCAGATCCTTGGCATTCAAATTACTATAGCGCACCAAATGATGGTACTGTATGGCAGCATCAAGATAATAAATGGAAAACAGTACGTGGTGGTTCTTGGTACGAACATCCAAATTGTTGCCGTTGTGCCTACCGTGGTAGGATATCAGGGAACCACAGGAATAATAACAAAGGTTTTCGGGTAGTATGTGAGGTATTTGCTAAGTTGCTGATTATTTAGTAGTTCTTGGCAATTTTTACCCTCTATCTTAATTTTCTTCGCCTTCAGTGAGTAGGGGTTTAGCATTGCTAAACCCCTACAGCGTGTTATTTTTATCTGAAAATTGCTGTAGATTATAAATGGCTTAATGGTTAGCTTCCACACCCACCCTGAAATCAATTTCAGGGCTGATAGACGAAGTCTACTGAAGTAGACTCAAGAATTTTAAGACGATTCAGTCATCTTGCAGATGACTTGGTGTATGAGCAAGGAAATTAATTTCCTTGCGGTTGAGGGTTTGACGTTAATTTTACAGAAGCAACGTATTAAATTAATCGTTTTTGACCCCCAAAAGCAGGAAATTCAGCAATGGATACCATAGCAACCTATCGTGATATTGTTGAGCGTTTACTATTTGAATATGCTGCTATTGCTTATGGTTATGGAGAATTTAAAACAGAAGTGGTGTTTGACCAAATCCACGATCGCTACTTATTAATGAACGTAGGTTGGGATAGCAAGCGTCGTGTACATGGCTGTATCGTGCATATTGATATTATTGATGGTAAAATCTGGATTCAGCGATATGGTACAGAACAAGGAATAGCACTGGATTTAGAAACTGCTGTTATTCCCAAGGAACATATTGTTTTGGGGTTCCCAGAACCAAAGTTACGCCAATATACGGGATACGCTGTGGCGTGAAAATTAAACGAGATTCTAAAGCAGAAGTTGATATTGCAGCAAATAGCTTGAGAAATCTTGATAATCTACAGGTGTGCGATCGCCTTTCTCCCTCACAATAGTTCCAGAAATTCATCTACACTCAAGTCTATTTGCCTAATAATCGCACGCAAAGTACCTCTATCTAGTTCTTTATGTTCTGGTACAGAAACTCTGGTTTTTGGTTCTTCACGTACCATAATCATGTGGCTTCCACGCTAACGCACCAAAACAAAGCCAATTTTTTCCAGCGCTTTCACACATTCTGCACCTGAGATTACAGGCAATTTGCTCATACCAGCACTACTTCAACAGTATCATCGGGAATCGCTTCCCCTCGCTCTTGTAGAACTTCAATGTAGAGTGCGATCGCTTCTTCGATATTCCTCAAAGCTTCCTCACGAGTTTTCCCCTGACTAATACATCCTGGTAAACTCGGTACTTCCACAACAAAATAATCATCTTCACCAGGATAAAGCAAGACTTTGCGCTTAGATTTACCTTGATGTTTCGGGATGCTCATTCCTGAATACCCGCTTGGTTACCTCATTCAAATCCTAACACGAAGCGAGTAGCCCAGATTTACCTCAAGAAACACCAACACACCTTTTCTCTACTACTGTGCGTACCTTAATTTTTAACCTATCTCCACAGCAAGTGGCATAAAACTAGATGCTATCTCCAAGACTACGTATAATCACGTATAAATAATATTTATATTCACTATTCTGGAATATGCCTTGGAACTCCTGTGTAGTTAAGTGACAACATAACTTTTTCTCCTATCAAAGTATTATTTTGTCGCTATGAATCTAAATTTAGAAACTGCACCTCAAACACTTATTCTCTTAGAAGAAATAGCCAAAAATGCCCGACTAAATAAACATCAACACTTTCATGCTGCTGATAGAAATCATTTCAATAATAATGTATTTGGTTCTATTGCAATCGTGATAAATGTAGCTTTAGGTTCTGTACTGTTTGTAACTATTTCCGAAAACTTACCAGATATTGCAAAATGGGGCAGTGGATTTATGGCAATGATTGCTGCTGCTTGTGGTGGAATCCAAACTTTCTTTAATTTCCAAAAACTCTTTGAAGGACATCGAAGAATTGCTAATAATTACCTGGAAATTCAACGTGAATGCGAGAGGCTTCTAGCGTTATTTACTGATAGTTTGATAGACGTAGAACAGTTGGCAAAAGAAGTTGAGTTAATTAACAAGCAGTACAGTACAATCACTAATGATGCAGAAGTTTTTCCCACAGGAGATAAGGATTTTAAAAAAGCAATGCAACATGAAAGAAATAGAATAAAAATGAAGAGATAGTATAATTTAGTAATTTTTACCATTTCTTTGTGAAGCTGCGTCAAATTATGTGTCGCGGCAAAATAATACAACTAAAGATTACGATAATATACTCGGTGCTTTGCATGTATATGAAGGTCTTGGGGAAGTGCAAAAATATATTGAAACAGTAGATTCAGTAATATCGCAGTATAAAATCTTGAATCAAGAGGTTCAGATAGCCCTTGATGAAGGAAGACAAGTAATTACGAATATTGCAAAGACCCCTTCTCAAAAACCTGAAAGGGCAGTTTTCACTCCTACACCTAAAGACAACACAACCCAACAGCAACTAGACCGTCCCCAATTAGGAGTGCAAATTGTAACTCTGACAAAAGAAGTGCGTCAAAAAATCAGCCAAGATAAAAATCTCAACCTCTCGATCAATGTAGATAAAGGTGTCCTGATAGTTAAAGTAGGCGAAAATTCCCCTGCTGCGAAAGCTGGTATCAAAGCAGGAGATGTTATTGTGAACATCAATGACAAAGCTGTGGCTGATGTAGATGAGGTTCTAACCGAAATTGGAAAATATCAAGTGGGTGCACAATTGCCGTTAGAAATAAATCGCGGTCAACAAAACTTCAAACGTTTAGTGCGTCTTGAGGCAAAACCTAAAACCTCGAATTTTAAAAAAGAGGAAGACAATAAAGTTACTAACAATAGTTTAAACAATACACCAGAAGAAACCATTGTCAGGTACTACCAACTTATCAACCAGCGAAAGTATCCAGATGCTTGGGCTATTCTAACTCGTAGATTTCAGAGAATAGAACCAGACAATAATTATAACAACTATGAGAATTGGTGGGAAAGTGTCGAATCTGTAAAAATTGATTCCATAAGATTAATTGAAAAGAACAATGGTAAAGCCGTTGTAGATGCTGAATTAAAGTATTTATTAAAAAATGGTCGCCAAATAAATGACCAATCTAGAATTACACTCATTCTTAATTCAACTGGTCAATGGATGATTAATGAAAGGAGAAAATTATGAATCTATCCCAATCATAGGATTTATGATCGAAAGTTTAGCTTTCTTGAAGAGTGACAGGTCTGCGACTTCTTTAAGGATGCTGCTGGCGAATTGGGTGCGAGACCCCACTCTACTCAAAGCCGCGCATAGCGCGTCTACATTTACCCACAAATTGGTTGGTAGAGACGTAAAATTTTACGTCTCTACATCTGGTGGGATGGCGAAAAATCATTATGTGAGGGGCGATACCCCTTATTCGCCATTGGTA
>JASJCY010000159.1 GCA_030065825.1 Nostocaceae cyanobacterium
CTAGTAGGGAAGGGGTTAGGGGTTAGGTTTCCAGGGTTTTGATGTTAAACATAATACTTTTCAAACATCCTGTTAGAAACCGGATTGGTTTGGGTGAAGTATCGAATATTATCAGTCTCACAGAAACCCGGTTTCTTAGGTCTTAAGGTTTACTTGAATAAATAACCTCCAAGTATATAGATTGATACAAATATTAATTTTTTGTTAAAAATAGTATTATTAGTGTATAATCACTGTATCAGACCCAATACTATCGACTTAAATCTTTCTTTCCTTTAAATAAGAGCAAAGAGAGGTTAACTCGGTATATTGTACTGAACGAGCCAATTCATATCTATTCAGCGCTGTCCAGCCGCTGGAGAACTGCCTCGTCTGCATTTTCCCAATATTCGTGAACGCAGATGGAGTGTTGTAGTGATACATGCCATGAAGTCAGATATCCTATTTCTTAGTGGACAGCAACTAGCTTCTCACCCACCTTTAATCTTAGCAGTGGAAGACAATGAAGATAATTTATTGATAATTGATTACGTTGTCGAGTCTTTAAACTATCGGTTTATTGGTGAAAAAGATGGTGTTAATACTTTGCTGATTGCTAAAGAACATCAGCCAGATTTAATACTATTGGATATTATGTTGCCAGATGCGGATGGTATTGAAATTTTGTATTTATTACAAAATGATCCTTTAACCAAGACTATTCCTGTAATTGCTGTAACTGCTTTAGCAATGGAAGAAGATAGAAAACGTATCCAGGAAGCAGGTTTTAATGGTTATGTTACTAAACCTTATGCTCTGGAAGATTTAGAACATGTTATTTGCTGTCATCTTCCGGAAATAAGTGATCGTCTTTAAATGGTAGAGTTGCTTTACTCCAACCTCAAGCTATCAAAACTTCTATCAACCTAATTGTGTTGTTATTAACTCCCCATTGCGGGGGAGTTTTTTTGACAACTGTTTTCAGACTAAAGTGAAAGGCTATTCAATTGTAGTTCAGGTTGAGATTCCCGGACAGGTGCAACTTTAGCCCTTGCTGCTTTATAGGGAAACAGATATTTAAATCCTGCCTGTCTTTGGGCAACAGTTTCTTGGGCATAGTCCCAGAGACTTTCATAATAAAAGAAAGTTACACCCAAACCCCGTGCTTGGGCTGCCCGCACTTGAGATTTTATTTGTGCCATGGGAACTGGGCGATTTCGCAGTCCTGCCATAATACCGACTCCAGTAGGTATTATTTGTCTGGCTTCTATGACTTCAGGGAGAGTAATTTTACTGACAAAGCTTGCCAAATTATGACGATAAACTTGTACGATTAACTCATCTACAATGCCCTGTCGCAGCCAAGCAAGCCAGTCTTGTAGTTGGAGTTTGTAAGCAAAATCGTAATAATTGGGGGAAACAGAAAAAATGGCTGTGGGTTTTCTTTGTTTCACAGCTTGGTTAAGTTGTACCATAAACGCCGTGATTTTATCGGCACGCCATTTTACCCATGCTTCATCTTTGAAATCCTTTGGAGGACTATTTTCAGTTTCCTGAGTATAAAGTGTGACTGTATATTTATCATAGCCAAATTCCCGGGGCAAACTCATGTGGTCATCAAATTGAATCCCATCGATATCATATCTAACAGCAAGTTCCACTACAAGGTTGGTGATAAACTCCTGTACTTGTGGATGGAAGGGATTTAACCATGCAACCTCCCCCGCAGAACTAATAGAGGTTTGGGTACCATCCCGTTTTTGTGTCAGCCATTCTGGATGATTTAATGCCAATTCCGAGGTTGCAGGAGTCATAAAACCAAATTCAAACCAGGGAATTACCACTAAGCCTTGACGATGGGCTTGATTAATTAAGTCTGCGAGAATATCTTGTCCTTGTGTGCCCCTAAAGAAAAAAGGAATACCTGCTCTTTGGGCAATAATACTAGGGAACTTCGTATAGCCAGAATTCCACACTACGGGGTAAATTGTATTGAAATTCAAGCGTCGCAGTTGCGTTACAGCATCTTTAACTTTGGAGTGATTTTTGAGGACATCAAAATCATTATTAGTCATCCAAACCCCGCGAATTTCTTGACGGGGTGATTGTGCAACCACTGGAGTAAAACTATTTGCCAGCACAACCGTCATAAATGAAAGTATACATAGCAATGGCAGAACATACTTAAGCATTCGTCGCCAACCTTGAACCAGAAAATTCAATTGCATAGGTTTTAATGATGCTCTAGCTATCCATGGGTGCCATCGGATGTTTTGGTGATGGAATTTAATTTCCATATAGTCTAAAAGCTATTTCTCCTTACTAGTATTCCATTAGTGTGCCCATTCAAAGATTGCTGCTTTAACTAATTGTTAAGCAGAATGGACACAGTATGATATTGGACGCAATTCCTTAATCAGTAGTGCCCTAGTTCTTTTGTATAAATAAAAACTTGTTTATTCAAAACTAACGGAATAATCTATTTTCTACATCAAACTCTCACTAAAATATTGACCGATTGGTTTAAGTTATGTTAGTTTTAGATTGTAGTTAAATACCAAGTAGAAACAGCAATGACTCGCGGTCCCGATAAGCAATTTGACACAGAAGTAGCCTTAAGCAAGGCAATGGAGGTGTTTTGGGCACATGGCTACGAAGCTGCTAGCCTTTCACAATTGCTTAAAAATATGGGGATTGGCAAAAAAAGCTTATATGACACTTTTGGTAACAAGGAGTCCCTTTTTCTCAAAGCACTGGACTACTATGCTCGAACCACTATTAGGGATATACGCCATCATCTTGATGCTGATGGTTCTCCTTTGACAAATTTAAAGCAGTTGTTGAGGGAATGGCAACAGATGCACAGTCAACCCGGAAGTAGTGGCTGTATGCTTGGCACCAATATTGCCGATTTCAATACAGACGATGAGGCGATCGCTTCTATTATGCGAGTCTATTTACAGCAAGTGGAAGATGCCTTTACCGCAACTCTAAAACGTGCCCAAGCTGCAGGAGAACTGAGTATTGATGCTTCTCCACGAAATCTAGCTCGTTTGTTGCTCTGTACAACTCAGGGTATGGCATTGCTTGGTCGTGTAATGGATAACGATACTACCTTAGAAGGGGCAGTGTCAGCCATAATATCTCTTGTAGGGGATAGCTAATTTTTTTTGCTTTTATTTAGACCAATCGTTCAAAGTTTTATCATCACACGACATACAGGAGAAATTCAAATGACTTACGACATCAACAACAAAACCATTCTAGTTACAGGTGCAAATCGCGGCATTGGTAAGGTATTGGTTGAGACTTTTATTGAACGTGGAGCGAAAAAAGTTTATGCTGCGGTTCGTAAACTAGAAAATGCTTCACCACTGGTTGAAAAATATGGTGATAAGGTAGTTCCGATTCAGATTGATTTAGGCAACCCCCAATCTATTGCTACTGCTGCTCAAATCGCCAAGGATGTGCAGGTGGTTGTTAACAACGCTGGAGCATTTAAAGGTACTACTCCTTTGGATGAGGAGAATGCGATCGCATCCCTAGAGTTTGAGATAAATATCAATGTATACGGTCTGATTCATATGGCTCAGAAGTTTGCACCAGTACTCAAAGCCAACGGAGGTGGGGTCTTTGTCCAACTTAACTCTGTCGTTTCTATGAAGACATTCTCCAACTTTGCTACCTATTCTGCTTCCAAAGCTGCAGCCTATTCCATCACCCAGGCATTGCGAGAGCTATTAAGGGAACAGGGCACAATTGTGCTCAGTGTTCATCCCGGTCCAATTGCTACAGATATGGGTGATGCCGCAGGTCTAACTGAAATTGCACAACCGCCTTCACTTGTGGCATCAGGTATCATAGAAGCCCTGAAAAATGGGGATTTCCATGTTTTCCCTGACTCAATGGCAAAGCAGATTGGTGATGCTTACCAGAACTTTGCAGCAAATGTTGTTGAGGTCAATATGTCCGAAGGCTAATTCTTGACCACAGAATTCTGGGTTGTAACATTAGGCACGGGAAGGAACGATAACGCCCTTTTCGTGTCTGCGTCTCCCGGTCGTTGTGACCCCCCCTGGCTATTAGACATCTGTTGGAAATTAAATATGCGTCAACCAGAACCCTTGTTCCAGACGCGATATATCGCGTCTCTACATTCTTTTTCACCAGATGTCTATTTATCTGTGAACGGTGGATGTGGGAAAACAACGAAGGGAGAAAGCATCTCCCCAGTACCATTCCTTAGGCATTTGTGAGTCTAGCGTAGCCAAAAGTAACATTGAATCGCTGACACCAAATTGCCACAGATTTGAACTCATCCAAATTCACATTGTCAGGAATTGCATAACGTTGGGCACCGTTGAAGCTTTTTAAAGCAGACAAGGTAATATAGTCTCTAGCTCGCAGCTTAACGGGTACAGTACTCTTGCGGTGCAGCACAACTTTAACCTTGGGACCAGTAGCAGTAGTGAAAGCTTTGTCAAACTCCAGATACCGTTTACCGTTGATGTTGACAATCTTGGCTATACCTTTGGTAGGATGGTCTTGGTCTGTGGTCACAAAGCTACCAGATGCTAGTAGTGACTTGGGTTTGGCTGCAACTGTGGTAGTTTGTGTTGCTTTAATTGCTTGGGCTGGTTGTGCATTAATTGCTAATTGTCCAACGCTGCCGAATAATACGATTGATGCGATTCCTAAACCAGCCAATTTGTTGAGTTTCATAGTAATGTTACCTTTTCTTTTATGTTTGTGTCTATGAGTCTTAATTACTAATATCGGACACAACTCTGAGATACTGGTGATTGGTAACTGAGGTGAAACTAAGAGTTATATGAGAAAACTGAGAGCGGATCTAATAACAGCATCCAAGCTGTGCAAATCAAACTCATTTATCTCCCCAGCAAGAATTGTGTGATCACCTCATGTCGATTGTGCATTGCTTTTCATGTCGGTTGTACGGATTGAGAAGCTACTCCAAAAACCTCAAAAAAGAGGAGATACACGAGTTCATCGAATCCGGATTTGGGTACAGTCTAGGTTGTTTCTCTCATTGGATTCTGCGACTTTTTCTCCAGGGTCAATGCGAGCGCAGATCCAATACCTACCTGTTGGAGTATCTCTGGGAATTCTACCACTGCGAGCTATTTCACTAGAATAGATTCTTGTGGCTCCTGGAGCAAGGTCAACCGTGCGGCTAATACGTCCACCTCGTAAAAGTACATCTTCAGAAAAATTGGGTGAGTAATTTGCAAAGCCTGAGGGTACTCTTCTATCGGTGGAAAGAACCAAATCAATCATATACCCATTATCAGGATTAACTCTGCCTCTTGTTCCCGGTGCGGTTGCTCTACCAGTGTTTTTCGCTTCTACCCGCACAGATGAGCCTATATTATCACCTGCACGAGCTCTTGAAGGTCCGGATATCTGCACTACTAAATCTGGCTTTCTTGAACCATTAGTAGTGCGTCTAAAGGTTTCTTGAGATACGTAATTTTCTCGATTACTGCGATCTGTAAACCGGGTGAAACTTTGCAAACGAATTCGGTTGCGTCTACTACCAACGAGCCTCAGTGTTAACACTTGATTTGCAAAACTTTGATTGTAGTTAGCAGTTGCAGCTAAATGATTGCGATCGCTAGGATTGTTACCATAAGTTATTAGTCTTCTAGAACCCCAATCACAATCATTAGGATAACACTGACCAAAAACTTGAATATTTAATCTGTTACGTCCTCTCGACCTGACAATAAAGCGAGTAATTCCATCTGTCCTAGAATTGGTATTTTTCCAAGTTCCTACAAAATCTTGAGGTGCAGCAACAGCAGAACTGTTTAAAGAGCAAGCTAAAACTGTACTCAAACCAACAATGGCTAATGTTTTTTTTAACATCTATCTTCCTCCTTGCCTTTTCTAAGGAGGCTTTTTTATACTTAGTCTTTGATTTAATTTTGACTTATTCTCAGATACAACCATCTGAAAGCACAGACAAATTCGAGATATTGTGATATAATTACTATCCCAAAATCAAAAATAGCATTGCCTCTGAATTGGCTAAGTGACGACGAAGCGTTAGCAATGGCTTCCTAGTTATCACTGACGGCGACGCTTTTGCAAATGTTCCAGGATTCTATTTTTGTGCTGATTTTCCACCTGAATGTATGTTAAAAAAATGCCATTACTATATGGAAAAGTAGTAAAGCAAAAATATGACAAAGCCTAACAGTAAATTCATGCAAGAAGCAATTGCTCTATCATTAAAGAGTGTTCGCTCTGGAAGGGGGGGACCATTTGGAGCAGTTATTGTCAAAGATGGGGAAATAATTGCCAAATCTCACAATCAGGTTACCTCAACTAATGACCCTACAGCACATGCTGAAATTGTAGCAATTCGTCAAGCTTGTCAAGTCTTGCAGAACTTTGAACTTAAGGGATGCGAGTTATATACTAGTTGTGAGCCATGTCCGATGTGCCTGGGAGCTATTTATTGGGCAAGATTGGATCGGGTTTATTATGCCAATACTAAAGCTGATGCTGCTGGTATCGGATTTGACGACCATTTTATATATGACGAATTGGATTTATCCATAGATAAGCGTAAATTGCCGATGATACAATTGATGCGGGATGAAGCTTTGACAGCCTTTCAAGAATGGGCAGAAAAAGTAGATAAAGTAGAATATTAGGAATGGGTAATGGGTAATGGGAATTAAATACTGTAAATGTTCCCCAGTCCCTAATCCCTCCTCTTGAGTATAAATTTTCAAAGGAGCAATGTGTAACCAAAAAGGATTAATCCCTGGCTGCTTTTTGAGCAATGGCATTGAGGGCATTTTCAATATTATTAAATACTTCGTCTGTATCCCGAATCCGGTGGCGAATCTTCAGAAACCTGGTGGTATTATAGCCAATACGAACAGTGCCACATGCATCTTGCCAAACCAAATATTTAAGAGGTAAATCAATGCCAATAGTTTGTTGATTCTGCATTAAGACAGTACCAACAACAGGACTACCGAAAATGATTAAAGTTGTGGGAGGTAATTCCAGATCGACATCAGCAGCGTTAGCAGCATGATCAATAGTGGCGAAAATTCCTAACTTTCGATCCTTTATTTCTTTCTGTAGACGTGAAACTGTCTCTTCAACACTATATTGGCTCTCGATAGTCTGCAAATATCTTGTCCGTACTCTGCACTCCCTCTGAGATGATGCTATTTTGGGTTGTTCATTTACTTGGTTTTGGGCTAGTGTTTCTTGTGCGCTAGCGACTAAAGTTGTGGGTATGGCAAGCATGTACACAAAGGCTAATACTTCCCTTCTTAAGCGAAACAATTTGCTTGCAGCATTAACACCATTTAAGGAACTCTTCATTAGGATTGTCTCCCTTTTGTTTCTAAACTAATTTCCGAAGTACGAATAAATGGCACTCTTATAAATATTGATTGTTTGATAAGATTAACATTATTTATCGTGTATTAGTTCTTAAATCAACTTATAAGTAGCCAAATTGGCATGTTTTTTACCTGAGTTTGTCACAAATGAAAAATCATACTTATTGAATTAAGATTTAGAACAGGTTAGAGGTATCATTAAACTAGATTAACAGAGTGATGGCTCTGAATCTGCACAAAATAGCCAAAATATTGTGAGATAATGGAATAAGAAGGGACTTATCTCAATCAGATACCTCCCCATCCTTGGAACTGCCGCAAAAATAGGCAAGGAGGGGAAAATGACGGTTTCAAAAGTCAATGATGTAATCTATACACCCTACTATGACACCATAGCCCAGGAGTATAAAAAATCGAAAGAATTGCCCAAAGGTTTGAATGTTGATGTCCATACCTACTTTAATCTGCTGGGGAATTTAGCTGGGAAATCAATTCTCGATCTCGGTTGTGGAGAGGGATTTTATACTAGGAAGTTTAAGCATAAGGGTGCTGCAATTGTGGTTGGTGTAGATATTTCACCAAAGATGATTGAATTAGCTAGACAGGAAGAAGGAAAAGAACCCCTTGGGATTGAGTATATTGTCGGTGATGTCATGGAACTTGGCAAAATTGGCAGTTTCGATTTCGTTGTAGCTTCCTATTTATTGAATCATGCTCAAACAAAAGAAGAACTGTTGAAAATGTGCCAGACTATACACGCCAACTTGAGACCGGGTGGTCGTTTCGTAGCAATTAATGATAATGTACAACAGTCTCCTGATAGTTATCCTATTTGTGAAAAATATGGGTATACAAAAAGAATTTCTAAGCCATTTCAGGAAGGAGCAACCATTACCTTAACATTCTCTGTAAATGGTAGTAACTTCCAACTCTATGACTATTATCTCAGCAAAGCAACCTATGAATGGGCATTTCGGACTGCTGGTTTTAAAGAAATTCGCTGGCACAAACCAATAGTATCTCCTGAAGGAGTACGAGAATTTGGTGAGGAATTTTGGCAAGATTTCCTGGAATATGCACCTATGGTTGGGATTGAATGCTTGAAGTAGCTATTGGTAATAGACAGTCTGAACCTCACCCCTTCCCCTCTGTTGCGAGTTCAACAGAGGGAAAGGGGTGAGGTAAAATTTGTATTCTACTCAACCGAAAACCGCTATATTTCAACTCACATCTTGCACCAATAGAAATTGATGTATTTTAACCACTCAGTATTGAAACCAAAACCTCAATAAGTGCTATAAAAGCCAAGTAAAATAATGTAGCTTTATTGCGTCGTTTTGAAGCTTGTTGTGATTCATACGTATGGGTGCAAGATATGAGCATCTAAGGGGCACGATTACACACCCGCAACGAATGAGGGAAACACATCAGATTGTTAAGGGTTCCCTGTGTTTCTTGAGAGTGAACTACGCAATCAAGTCAACCCCCAAACTCCCATCAGTCAGTGTCACATCAGTCGCTATGATATCTCCCGGTCCAGAATATACATGTGAGAAGGGATCCAGAGGTACAGCCTCCAAAGCATTGATATTCTCGGTTGAAGTCCCAAATGTACGCATTACATTAAAACTGGTGTCCCATAGATGCCCACCGTGATACAAGAAGCTACTACTACCTGTACCTTTATCGTAAACAAAAATCTCACCTCCATCTAGAAAATTTTGGATGGGGTCAACACTGAAAACAATTCGATCTCCAGATACCATCATGGCATCTAAATTAATGAAGTTCAATAATTTTGAATTTGATGGTTGAGTAACATTTGCAACGGCTTTGGCAATTTCTTGCCTGGTGAAGATAACATTATTGCTCTGATCTAAAACTGCTCCAGAGACAACCTGACCAGTCAGAGGATCAAATGTCACATCACCGTACACAGAGTAATAAGAGGCATCCGATCTGTTATTGGGTCCCCACAGTTCTAGACCGTCAACATCGTGGACTCCCTGATCAAACCCTGGTCCTGGTGCATCAATCTGATTGTTATTAGCCCAGACACCACCTCTTGCTACTCCCGGCAGTTCATAGAATATATCATCGTCAAACGTGGTTGAAAATACCATTGCAACCGTGTCAGCGACAAGCTGATGAAAATAAGCATCACCACGATTAGCCATAGCATCGACTTGACCAGGAGTGGGATAATCTACGCCGTCTTGTGTCGCACCTGTCCCATCCCACAATAAGGTCTGTCCCGGATCGGGAATTCCCAAAGTAGTCTTATCTGCATTATCAGAATACTCTTTCCCATTCACTCTTGTTGGAGATAAGGGAATTTTACGTGGATTTATCGGGGGGGCTATTAATTTAAATGTTTTGGTAATCTCCTCTAGGGGAATTTCATCAATAAGCTTTGCCTCATCTCCAATTGATGCAGCACTATCAGATTCAATAAATTCGTCAATCGATAAGCTGAATTTTGTTTCAAATTCAGCAATCTCCTTACTTGCTGAGAAGTCAAATGCATTGTTGGCAGATATGTCTATAGATGTGTCAATAAATTCGTCACTAATCGATAAGTTGAAGTTATCCATCAATTTTTCTCCAATTCGTCGTAATTTCACTAAATTTCACTAAATCACAAAAAGTTTATAGAAAGTTTATAGAAAGTTTATAAAAAAGTTAAAAATTTAATAACCTGTTGCTCAAAAAATACAAATAGTGGTATAATAGGGGACTGCCTCATATCAAGATACGTAGAATTAATAGCAGTTTCAAAAATATCATGTTGGTCATGAACGAGAATACGTTAGAGGATGTTTGTCAAGTCTAAAAGCTTACTTAAAACCTCTCGACCTAGACGCGTTAGCGTAGCTTTCTCGTAGAGTAGCCACTCCGTGTCTACCGCGTCTATAGCCAGAGGTAGGGAAGGGGGGATAGGGGGGTTAGGTTTACGCTTGTTTTAATGTTAATAACAATACTTTTCAAACATCCTCTTACAAGGTTTTACCTTGTAATGCATTTTAGGGAAGCTCTGTCTTTAGACTTGATGTGGAGACAAAGCCTTGGGAGTATAAGTTTCCAAGCTATAGATACGGTCGGTAGCTTCTGGCACAGTAGCCTGAAAACAAGTTAGTGCTTAACAAAAGTATTGATTTAAATATTGTTTACCGAACTAAGAATTTACGGTTTACCGTAATTTTTATTTTGTCAATATTTAGGGTCGGTAATCATCATTAATTAGGTGATAAAAACCGAATATCTACTACATTTAGTTTTCAATACTATGAAGATGAACATAAACATTAAACATTTAACTCCTTAAGACAAAGCTATAGGCAGGAGGAACAGATATGACATTAGTTCGTTGGAACCCCTGGCAAGAAATGAGTGCCCTACAACGTCGTCTTAATAGCTTATTTGATGATGATTTAGTTCCAACTACTTGGAAAGATTTTGGTAATTTTTCCAGAATTCCAGCAGTGGAAATTTCCGAAGCAGATGATATGATTCATCTGAAACTAGAACTTCCTGGTATGGAACCCAAAGACTTGGATGTGGAAGTTACAGAAGACGCAGTTTATGTCAGTGGTGAACGTAAGTCTGAAAGCAAAACCGAAGACAAAGGTGTTACCCGCAGTGAATTCCACTATGGTAAGTTCCAACGTGTAATTCCTTTACCTACTCGCGTTGAAAATAATAAAGTCACCGCAGAATACAAAGATGGTATTTTGAACCTGACATTACCCAAGTCTGAAGAAGAAAAACACAAAGTTGTCAAAGTTAATTTGCTGTCAGAAGAAACCACCTAAGCAAATTTATAGTTTCGGATTTGCAGTCCTAGCAACTTAACATAATTAATAGCCCGGTTACGATAGAGTAACTGGGCTTTTCTATTGAATCTAGCTTTCTAGACTCTCGTTACAAGGTTCTACTCTCGTTACAAGGTTCGTACTCTCGTTACAAGGTTCTACCTTGTAATGCATCCGTTGGAGGCTCTGCCTCCCATTAAGTATAGAGGCAGCAGCCTCCAACAAATGCATTTCCAGGCTGAGCCTGGAAACGAGTTATGCATTTCTGGGCTATTGCCTGGAAACGAGTTAGGAGTTAATGCAATAGTTTCAGCTTAACAAAGCTGCCATTCGCTTTTCACCCTTGTTTTGAGTCCGTTAGTACTCACTACAAAGCAAAAGTTTATTTTTGAATGTGACACTTGCGTAAGTCCTGCTAAAGTAATATTGTAAAATTACGGGAATCTGGTATGAAAGCAGCAGAAGTTCTACATTTAAAGAGCTTCAAAAAGCTAGAAGAACGCCTGCGTAGCTTGGTAGGAAAGGCAATTCGCGATTACAACATGATTGGAGATGGCGATCGCGTCATGGTCTGTCTATCTGGTGGTAAAGATTCCTATACAATGCTTGACATTCTGTTAGCTTTGCAACGTCGTGCCCCTATCCATTTTGAGATTCTGGCGGTAAATTTGGATCAAAAACAGCCAGGGTTTCCAGAACACATGTTACCCGCATATTTGCAAGCTTTAGGAGTAAAATACAGGATAGTAGAAGAAGATACTTACAGCATTGTCAAAGATGTTATTTCCCCAGGAAAGACAATGTGCGGTTTATGTTCGCGTTTGCGTCGTGGTATTCTTTATCGGGTGGCGAAGCAAGAAGGAGTAACTAAAATCGCCTTGGGGCACCATCGTGATGACATTGTTGAAACTTTATTTCTTAACATGTTCCATGGTGGAAAGCTCAAAGCCATGCCACCAAAGCTATTGAGCGATAATGGAGAAAATGTAATCATTCGACCATTGGCATATTGCCCGGAACATGATATACAACGTTATGCACAAATCCGAGAGTTTCCCATTATTCCTTGCAACCTTTGCGGTTCCCAGGAAAACTTGCAACGGGCACAAATTAAGCAGATGTTACAGACTTGGGAACAAGAAAATCCAGGTAGAATAGATAGTCTGTTCCGCAGTCTGCAAAATGTCACACCCTCTCATTTAGCCGATACCGAGTTATTTGATTTTGCCAGCTTGGAGGCTTTATCTGGGTGAGGACATCTGGAGGACAAGAATGACAAGGGAGAAGGGGGAGACAAGGGAGAGGGGGGAGAATAATAACTCCTAGTCGCCATTGAACACAATGCAAGCATGATTACTGTTACAAGAGATACAGTTTATTTTTAAGTTTGTAAATAAAAAACATAGAAAATAATCAAGTTTACGCAAAATTTATACGATCCGGATTTCTTTTGTTACAATTTTATAAAAAATTACTAAGAAGTATCTTAGTATATGACGAAGCATGTATAAATAAAAAAACAGCCAAGTCTGTTTTTCTATGTAAGTAGATAACTTATAACTGAAAAGTGGGGCTGTTATATCGGGTGAATCTATTTGGGATATTACTTTGTACAAGTTCAAGATTGCGTCTCAATAGCGAGGAATAATGAATTACAACTGCAGGATTTCCAAGGATTCGATTGTCACGCCACCTCACGACCTGATATCTACCAAAATATCATGTAAATCAGTCATTTTCCAGATTAAATCTGGAATTTACTCCGATTTTAATCAATTAAGTCAGTTCCGTCTAGATTGAAAACTGGAGTTTTCTCTACGTTCAAGACTACGGGTTTCAAAGTGGACGCGGTTTAAGTAAGCAAAGGTTGAATAGTATAGAACTTCACCCATCCTGCCAGAAGTTGTTTTTGGGCAAGCTATCCTTTCCTATTTGGTGGTGTATTAAATTTAGGGTTGAAGTTTTACATATAATTAAACCTACTTGCTTAACTGCGAGCATCTGATGTTGAAAAAATTG
Source organism: Nostocaceae cyanobacterium (assembly GCA_030065825.1). Lineage (GTDB taxonomy): Bacteria > Cyanobacteriota > Cyanobacteriia > Cyanobacteriales > Nostocaceae > JASJCY01. The sequence goes on from JASJCY010000159.1 coordinate 13,202, forward strand.
AGTAAATAATTACACATTTCAACTATGCAAGCAGGAAGGGCTTTAAAAAACAAAATTCAGCAAACCTTACGGCTTTTACCTGCATTGCGCTTGGTATGGCAAAGCAGTCCCCCTTGGACAATTGCTCGTATAGCGCTATTGTTTATCCAAGGTATACTGCCTGTAGTATCAATTTATCTGACTAAATTGATTGTAGATAGAGTGGCTGCTAATCTTACCAATGTTGATAAGGTAGCGACCTTTCGTAATGTCATAGTTTTGATTGTTTTAGCTGGTGCGGTTACCCTTGTAACTACTCTGTGTAATTCTTTAACAGAACTAGTTAATACTGCCCATTCTCAACGGGTAACTGATTATATGCAGGGTATTATTAATGCTAAATCAATTGCAGCTGACTTAGAATATTACGAAAATCCCCGTTACTATGATACTCTGCAACGCGCTCAACAGGAAGCACCTTATCGACCTCCGCAAATTTTAAACCGCTTGGCACAGGTTGGTCAAAATGCTGTTTCCTTGGTAGCGATGATTAGCTTATTGCTGTCACTGCATTGGGGAATTATTGGCATTCTGTTTGTGGCTGCTCTTCCTGCGATGGTGGTGCGGGTAAAATTTAGTCGTATTATGTATCATTGGCACCGCAAATGGACACCACCAAAACGACAAGCGATGTATTTGGGTTGGATGCTAACATCAGACCAATTTGCCAAAGAAATTCGCTTATTTGATTTAGGTGATTATTTTAGTCAATGGTATCTTCGTATCCGCAGACAGATATATAAAGAAAGTCTAGCCATTTTTACCAAACGTTCTCTGGCTAATTTTGCAGCGGAAGCTACAGCTGGAATTCTCATCTTTGGTATTTATGCCTTTATTGTCTATCAAGCTATTCATGGCATTTTACGTGTGGGTGATTTGATTCTTTATCACCAAGCATTACAGCGGGGACAGAGTAATATCAAAGGTCTATTAACTAGTTTGTCTGCTCTTTATGAGGATAATTTATTTCTTGCTAACCTCTATGAATTTCTTGACCTTAAACCGAAGTTGGTGGATTCTTTAAATCCGGTACCTATTCCTCGACCGATACAAAAAGGTATTGTATTTAATCATGTTGCCTTTCAATATTCTACTACCACCCGTCATGCACTTAAGGATATTAACCTCACTATTGAACCAGGGGAAGTGGTGGCATTAGTAGGGGAAAATGGTTCGGGAAAAACAACTCTAATTAAACTTTTATGTCGATTGTATGACCCAACTTTTGGCAGCATTACTATTGATGGTATTGACCTACGAGAATTTAAAATAGCAGAATTACGTCGGGAAATTAGTGTGATTTTTCAAGACTATGCTAAATACAACTTTACGGCACAGGAAAATATCTGGTTAGGAAACATAGATTTAGCGCCAGAAAGAGAAAGTATAATTGCTGCGGCTCGTCGTTCTGGTGCTGATGATGTTATTAGTAAGTTGCCCCAAGGATATCATACTATTTTGGGTAAGTTATTCGACCAAGGAGAAGAACTTAGTATTGGTCAGTGGCAAAAAATTGCCTTAGCAAGAGCATTTTTACGAAATTCTCAGGTAATTGTTTTGGATGAACCCACCAGTGCTATGGACCCTAAAGCAGAATATGAGGTATTTGAGCAGTTTCGTCAACTAATCAAAAATCAAGCTGCTATTTTAATTAGCCATCGTTTATCTACGGTGAAAATGGCTGATAGAATTTATGTGATGGACAGTGGCTCAATTGTCGAAAGTGGTTCTCACAATCAACTGATGCGCTTAAATGGTCTCTATGCTAATTTATTTGAAACCCAAGCTCAAAGTTATCGATAATAAATAGCGACATTAAAAGTCAAAGGCTTGCACTGAACGAAGCAAATGTGTCAACTGAAGGAAGAAGGAAGAAGGAAGAGGGTTTGAGCGGTTTTATGTTTGTGTTGAAGCTTGCACTCCTAGCAAACTTTACCCATCGTAAACGACGCTTAACCTGTATCCAATTGAGTTGTTAGAAGATTGGTCAAAATAGAGTACAAAGTGGTAAGAAACAATGACTAATTCAACATATCAAAGTACTATCTCAAAGCATTCAATTATAGTTATGTATAATAAATAGTCAACCGCTACCCTGCGGGAAACGCCGAAGTCACCCATTCACACATTCAAAATAGAGTACACAGTGGTAAGAAACAATGACTAATTCAACATATCAAAGCACTATCTCAAAGCATTCAATCGTAGTAGCCTCTAAAGAACAAGTGTCTTCCAACCTTTCAGGAGATGCAATTATTCTTGATATGAAATCCGGAACTTATTATGGTCTAGATGAGGTAGGTGCTAGCATCTGGAGTTTGATTCAAAGACCCAAGACGGTAGAGGAAATTAAAAATGCAATGTTAGCAGAATATGAGGTTGAACCTGAAGAATGCGAACAGGGAATTCTCTCATTACTTGAGGATTTAGCAACCCAAGGATTAATTGATGTCATATCCGCATAAATGGTGATAATATAATTGTAATTTGGTAGCGGATTATATATTTTATATGTATTACTATGTACTAGTATGTATAAGATATAAACAATAATCATTTACCAACACAGGTTAACTGTATCAGCAGTAATTTATCGGACTGAGTATGGGATAAAAGATGAAGCGACTGCATAAGTTCCGGAGTTTGAGTTCTAAGATTCGCCGACTTCTAGTGAGTACATTTGTCTTGTTGGGATTAGTCAGATTAGGACTGTGGTTGTTGCCTTTTTCAACCCTGCGGCAAATCATTGTCAAAATTAGTCAAGCAAATAAAGAGCAAGAACAAGTCAAGCAAATTTCTGTGGAACAAATTATCTGGGCTGTTAATGTCAGTAGTTCTTACATGCCTGGTGGTGTCAAATGTTTAGCCCGTGCTTTGACTACACAAGTTTTCATGAGTCGCTATGGTTACTCACCCGAACTACGAATTGGCGTAGCTAAGACACAGAGAGGACAATTAGAGGCTCATGCTTGGGTGGAAAATCAGGGTCAGGTAGTAATTGGCAATCTCACAGACCTTTCTCGCTTTACCCCATTACCATCTCTGGAGGGTTCAAGACTATGAGTGGTATTATCGGCATTTACAACCTCAATCATAAACCTGTGGAATCTGCCGATTTAGGGCAAATGGTAGATATCTTGGTTCACCGAGGACCAGATGGGGCAGATATTTGGAGTCAAGGGTCTATTGGTCTAGGTCACCGTATGTTATGGACTACTCCAGAATCCATGCTAGAAAAGTTGCCTTTGGTGAGGGAGGGCGATAAACTTGCTATTACTGCTGATGCTCGCATTGATAATCGGGATGAGTTAATTTCTCTACTCAGTCTTGATCATCAACCAGCGGAAAAAATAACTGACAGTCAAATTATTTTGGCTGCTTACGCAAAATGGGGTGAGTCTTGTCCCTATAGGTTGATTGGTGACTTTGCCTTTGCAATTTGGGATGGACGCAAGCAGCAATTATTTTGCGCTAGAGACCCCATGGGTGTCAAACCCTTTTACTACTACCACTCACCAGAAATATTTGTCTTTGCTTCAGAGATTAAAGCCTTACTGTGCTTGAGGGAAGTACCAAAGCGATTAAATGAACTAAAGGTAGGATATTACTTGGAAATGTTCTGTGAAGACCAGGTAATGACCTTTTACCAGGATATCTTCAGACTACCTGCTGCTTCCTATGTGAGTTTAGGTGGTGATAATCAGATACAGGTAAAATCCTACTGGTCTTTAGACCCTAAACGGGAAATCCGTCTCAATTCAGACCAGGAGTATATCGAGGCTTTCGGTGAAGTTTTCACTCAGGCTGTCCAATGTCGTCTACGTAGTGCTTTTCCCGTCGGTTCAGCCTTAAGTGGTGGACTAGATTCCTCTTCTATTGCTTGTACTGCTCGTCAACTGCTAGCTAAAGCTGGAAATCAGCAACTCCATACCTTCTCCGCTATTTTCCCCAGTTTGCCTCAGGAAGAATTGCGTTGGATTGACGAGCGTCGTTATATAAACGCTGTTAAAGCTTTAGGGGGATTTATATCCCATGATATCAGAGCAGACCAACTTCACCCCTTAATTGATATTCTCTGGCAAGATGAAGAGCCAATTCCCGCTCCCAATCTCTATATTCATCAGGGATTGTATGAATGTGCTAACCAGCAAGGAGTGCGGGTATTTTTAGACGGTATTGATGGAGATAGTACAATTTCCCATGGTTGGTCGTATTTGACAGAACTAGCTTATAGAGGACGTTGGCATACTCTTTTTCAAGAAGTAACTACCACAGCACGTCGCTGCAATTTATCTCGTCGGTCTATTGTCCAGGAGAATGTTCTCAATCCTTTACTCTTAGAACCTCTTAGCTATTTTTGGCAAACAATACGTAAAATTACTGGAAAAAATAGAGATTATAGTAATATAATTAATCAATCATTTGCTGAAAAAATAGAACTAGTAGAGCATAGTGAAACACTGCTCAATAATATACCAGGATTAGTATTTAGTGCCAGACAACAGCATTGGCTCGGTCTGACATCAGGTATGTATCCTTACGTAATGGAAATCGCAGATAAGGCATCAGCAAGATGTTCTCTGGAAGCACGCTATCCATTTTTTGATCGACGACTGATGGAATTCTGTCTTGCTTTACCTCCAGAGCAAAAGTTTCGCCAAGGTTGGACAAGAGCCATTCTTCGCTTTGCTATGGAGGATATTCTACCTCCAAAAGTCCAATGGCGAGTTAGTAAAGGAAGACTCAACTATAACTTTGACCGCAAGTTATTAGAAGTCGAACACAAAACCTTAGAGGAGGTGATTAATAAACCGCAAGCTATCGAATCCTATGTAAATATACCTGTTTTACGTTCAGCTTACGAACGCTATCGCTCCCAACCCCAAGAAATAGGAGATGAACCGATGAAATTACTACTTACAACTTCTCTAGCCCTTTGGCTGGATAACTCTAACCTAACTATCTAATTATTATCTAATTATTTATCAGGACTTACGCAACTGGCACATTTACCCTAAAACTGTCACATAGTAGTGATTTATCTATAATGCCTATAAATCAAGGAACATAGAGTTTTATTTCAAATTGAAGTATGTGTGCCAGTTACCAGAATTTTGTGACGCTTGCGTAAGTCCTA
>JASJCY010000160.1 GCA_030065825.1 Nostocaceae cyanobacterium
TGTTCTGTCCCATTAGTTTTGATGGCTAGTTTTATAGTCATATTTATATGACTTTGACTATTAGACTGGGACTTATAGTCCCAGGTGGGTGTGATGGAAACCCCTCAGAATTAATGGGATAAACCACTAGGAGTTTCTCATCCCCAAAAACTATAGCGCTAGACTAGGAGTTTCTCATCCCCAAAAACTATAGCGCTAGACTAGGAGTTTCTCATCCCCAAAAACTATAGCGCTAGACTAAGAGTTTCTCATCCCCAAAAACTATAGCGCTAGACTAAGAGTTTCTCATCCCCAAAAACTATAGCGCTAGACTAGGAGTTTCTCATCCCCAAAAACTATAGCGCTAGACTAAGGGTTTCTCATCCCCAAAAACTATAGCGCTAGACTAAGGGTTTCTCATCCCCAAAAACTGTTACGGGAACGCTACTGCTTGCACCTTGCAGAGGAGGGAAATGTATGGGGCTAAAAACTGTAACCATAAAGCTTGACAAAAGTGGAAAAAACTTACCGTTGTACGGAATGAGTTCGGATACCGCAGCAGGTTTAGTTCTTGCTCGTAGAGCAATGGGACAATCAACACAAGTTCCTCAAATTGTTGGCTTAAATTTGTAAGTAAGCAATAGGATGGGTCTTTGTTGTCAATGATGACGACTCATAATCCTATTGAGTGCAACGGTAAACGGAGACGAACAAATACACTCTAAGGTTTAGAGGAGGTTTCCGATGCTAAACAGAAAAATTGTTCTCTTGGATGGAACAGGTGCAGGGGATGAAGACCTGTTCCCTATCTTAGACATGCTCATGAATGAGCTGCACAGTACTGGCGTAGCGGTGCAGACTTTCACCTTGAGAGAAATCAAGATGGGCACATGTATCGGCTGCTTGGGCTGCTGGCTAGAAACACCGGGGATCTGTCTGGAACCGGATGTAGGTCGTGACATTGCTCGGGCAATCGTCCAAAGCGATACGACCATCTTATTTAGCCCCGTTACATTTGGGGGATATTCGTCAGAGATTAAAAAGATTCAAGACCGCTGGATACAGATACTTATGCCTGATTTTGGCGTATACCGAGGTGAAGTTCGTCACCTGCCTCGGTATTCAAAATATCCACGACTGGTGGGAATTGGCATCCAGCGTCAGCCGAATAACGAGTCAGCCAACCTATTCAAGGTGCTGGTTGGACGCAATGCCTTCCAGTTTTATGCCCCCACCTATGCAGCAGAGGTTGTATTAAGCACGGATAGCCCAGACAAGGTACGCCAGCAACTTCAAGCCGTGCTGGTTAGAAATGATAATCTTCCGTTAGATAAGGTAGTCACCTCACTGATGCAAACAGCAGTGACAGCCAGTGTTAGCGCTCCAACCCTAGATGCCCCAGGTCGGGCATTGTTGATCGTTGGCAGCCCAAGGGTTAAATCCCCCAGCACCTCTGGCGTCTTGGGAGGATATGTGTTGAACCAACTCAAACAGAAGGGTTGGGAAACCGAGTCGTTGACACTCAGGGGACATCTTTTGCAGGGCAAGGGGCAAACCGAATTTCTCGCAGCTGTTGACCGAGCCAATCTGATACTGTTAGTTTTCCCACTGTATATTGATTCTTTGCCATTCCTGATGATGAAGTCCCTTGAGGTGATGGCTGAGCATATCTCCACCCGCTCTCAGGAAAGTCCAAAACGGCTTTTTGCGATCGCTAATAATGGATTCCCCGAAGCCCATAATAATGCTGTGGCTTTAGCCATCTGCCGACGGTTTGCTGCTGATACTGGCATGGTTTGGTCTGGAGGTCTTGCTATGGGATCAGGAATAACTTTATTTAATGGTCAACCCATTGAGGAGGCTCAGCGCAAGGTACTACCTGTGAAACATGTTATTCAGGCTTTGGATATCGCTAGTGCTGCACTAGCGGATGGGCAAATTGTTCCACCCGAAGCTGCCAAATTGATGGCAAAAACACCTATTCCTTTTATGCCCTTCAGACTCTGGCGATGGGTGTTTATAAAACTGATGAACCATTACATTCGGCAATGGGCTGCTGCCAATCAGGTTGGTGAGTCAGAACGGTTCGCCCAACCTTACGCTAAAGTTGGGAGTGCTTGACACTCTCACCGCTACATACGAAGTATGTAGCGGGAGATTCTTGTTTCATCCCCACTTACCTAGGCTGGTATTACTACTAGCCCCCGGCAGTACGAGTCAACAAGCATTTTCTAACACCGTCTGCCCAACGGCATTTACACCACGATTTCTGATTACCTGAGAAGCAGCGACATCACGATTTGTTGTATATCCACATTCAGGACAAAAATGTATTCTCACATCTAATGTTTTTTGACCTGTATGTGCATCACAGTTGGGGCAAGTTTGACTAGTTCCATCTTTGTTGACTTTGCCAAAAAACTTACCTCGTTTCCAAGCGACATAACTCAATATCGTGAAAAACTGACCAAAACCAGCGTCAAGAGTATGCTTACAAAACATTCCTTTAGCCCAAGTTCCAAAATCAATATCTTCTACAAAAATTGAGTCACCTTGGTCACAAATCTTGTGTGCCGTTTTAAAGTGGAAGTCCCCTCTAGTATCAGAAATCTTTTGATGCAATCTAGCTATCCTGGTATTCAACTTCTTGCGGTTATTAGAACCTAGTTTTTTATTTCTCAACCTTCTTTGTAGCAATCCCAGCTTACGTTGCAGAGATTTAAAAAACTTAGGTCTAGCAATTAGCGTACCTTCGGAAGTAGCTAAAAAACTTTCAACTCCAATATCTACACCAATTGGATGACCATGAAAAGGAATGCTTGGGATATCAACGTCTAACTGTAGCGACAGCATAACGAAATACCCTGACGCTCTTGTGACCACTCTAGCTTGTTTGACAACAAACCCATCTGGTATTGGTCTAGATCGATAAAATTTTACCCATCCAAGCTGAGGTAATTTAACTTGATTGGCTTTGATGATTTCACCCTTTAATTGAGGAAATACAAAGCTTTTCATCCTGTAGTATTTTTTAAATCTAGGAAATCCAAAATTTCTAGATTTCATATCATCCCAAGCGCGATCTAAAGTCCTAAGAACTTGTTGCAACACCTGAGCGTTTACACTTTTTAGTTCAGGATTATTAGTCTATTGCTTCAGTCAGCCTTTTTGCTTGTACATGGTAATTAGGGAAAGGTTCATCAGCCTTGATAATATATTCAAATTCAAGAGAACAAGCATTGACTTTACACTTACGAGAATTAACCCAATCTTTTCTTTCGCGTAAGGCATAATTCCACACCTTACGGCAAACAGTCAGTATATGTTCAATACTATCAATTTGCTGTTTAGTTGGTTTAAGTTTGTACTCGTAAGTAAGTGTAAGCATTCTCCCGACCATTTGAATGTTTTCACATCTTACCATTTTCTACACAGGTTAACAACTTGTGTAAGCTGTCTCCCTACGGTCGGTTTTATCGTTGGTCGGCATTCATCTCACCGCTAACCTTCGGTGTAGCGGGAGTCCTCTGCCTCCATTTAGATAGTTTTTTTGGATGTGAAACCGTTAGGGAGTGAAACCGCTAGTCTAGCGCTATAGTTTTTGGAGATGTGAAACCGCTAGTCTAGCGCTATAGTTTTTGGAGATGTGAAACCGCTAGTCTAGCGCTATAGTTTTTGGAGATGTGAAACCGCTAGTCTAGCGCTATAGTTTTTGGAGAGACTAGGGAAATGTATGGGGTAGAAATTCCTTCAGATTGTTTGTCTGCAATTCCCCATCACCGCCAACCGTTCCGGTATGGCGGGAGTACAATGAGCGGAGGATAAACCCGGTTTCTGGGATTAATGAATCGGTGTTCTAGTTACTTGTAGTTGTAGGATTGTCAAAGAAGCCTTTATCCCTCCTGAAGACTGCAATGACTACCATTTCTCAACCCGATAACCGCTGGCAATTCTGGATTGACAGAGGGGGTACCTTTACTGATATTGTCGCCAGACATCCCAATGGTAGAATTATTTTACACAAATTACTTTCGGAAAACCCGGAACGATACAAGGATGCTTCGGTGCAGGGAATCCGAGATATTTTAGGGATTACAACCGCTGAAGCAATACCCACTGTAGAAATCGAAGCGGTAAAAATGGGGACTACGGTAGCGACAAATGCCTTATTGGAGAGAAAAGGGGATGCCACAGTTTTATTAATTACCAAAGGCTTTGGGGATGCCTTGAGAATTGGTTATCAAAACCGTCCGGATATTTTCGCCCGGGAAATTATCTTACCAGAAATGCTCTACGAACGGGTAATTGAGGTAGAGGAACGTTACAGCGCCGAAGGAGAAGAGTTAATTCCCCTGAATATTGACACTGTTCGTCCCCAGTTGCAAACGGCATACGATGATGGGTTCCGCTCCTGTGCCATTGTTTTGCTTCATGCTTGGTGCTATCATGCACACGAACAACACTTAAAAACCATCGCAAAGGAGATCGGGTTTACCCAAGTATCAGTATCGCATGAAGTTAGCCCTTTGATGAAATTAATTAGTCGGGGTGACACTACGGTGGTGGATGCCTATTTGTCACCAATTCTACGACGCTATGTGGATCAGGTGGCGAGTCAATTGGGGACTGGAGCATTACTCCATTCTCCCGTAAAATTGATGTTTATGCAGTCTAATGGGGGACTGGTGGATGCGGAGAATTTTCAAGGTAAGGATAGCATCCTATCGGGTCCTGCGGGGGGTATTGTAGGTGCGGTGCAAACCAGTTTGATGGCAGGATTGCATAAAATCATTAGTTTTGATATGGGTGGTACGTCTACGGATGTCGCCCATTATGACGGCGAGTATGAACGTACTTTTGAAACCGAAGTGGCTGGGGTGCGTTTGCGGACACCTATGATGGCGATTCACACTGTCGCAGCGGGTGGGGGTTCTATTGTTCAATTTGATGGTTCTCGTTATCGGGTAGGACCAGAATCAGCGGGTGCAAATCCCGGTCCTGTTTGTTATTTAAAGGGTGGTCCGCTGACGGTAACGGACTGTAATGTGATGGTTGGAAAGTTGCAACCAGATTTCTTCCCTAAGGTGTTTGGTACCAATGCAGATTTACCTTTAGATGCACAGATTGTCCGGCAAAAGTTTACTCAATTGGCGGTGGAAATTGGGGATGGACGGACACCAGAAGCGGTTGCAGCGGGTTTTCTGGCTATAGCTGTGGATAAAATGGCAAACGCCATTAAAAAAATCTCTCTGCAACGGGGTCATGATGTGTCTGAGTATACTTTGTGCTGTTTTGGGGCAGCGGGGGGACAACATGCTTGTTTAATTGCGGATGCTTTGGGGATGAAGCAGGTGTTTATCCATCCCTATGCAGGGGTATTGTCTGCTTATGGTATGGGTTTGGCAGATGTGCGGGTATTTAAGGAAAAGGCAGTAGAAGGGGTTTTGAGTGGGGATTTGGTAGCAGAATTAGAGACGGTTTTTGCCCAATTAGCAGTAGGGGGAAAGGAAGAAATAAACCGCGAAGAGGTTGCAGATGGACAGATAGATGTATTGCGGAAGGTGTTATTAAGGTATGAAGGGACGGATGTACCTTTATTAGTCAAGTTTGGCGATGAGTTAGGGATGAAGGGTGAATTTGAGGAAATACATCGTCAGCGCTATGGGTTTATTTCTGCGGAAAAGCGGTTAATTGTAGAAGCGGTTTCTGTGGAGGTGGTAGCACATCATGATGTGCCAGTGGAACCAGAGGTTTCACGGATAAATGATAATCTGCCAGTGGCTGTTGCTACTGTGGAAATGTATGCTGGGGGAGTATGGCATCATACGCCATTGTATCAGCGAGAAGATTTGCAGCCAGGGGACTGTATTCTTGGTCCGGCGATTATTGTAGAAGCAACTGGTACCAATATTATCGAACCTCGTTGGCAAGCTGGGGTAAATTCTCGCAAACATTTGATTTTAAAGCGTTTGTCAGAGGAAGAGGGGGAAACACATAGCGCTTTGCGCTTCCGGCAGGGTAGACACATAGACGCGAAAGCGGCTTCCCGCAGGGTAGACACGAAGGTGGAGGAGTTTGTCCAAGGAACTGTAAGTTATGCAGATCCGGTGATGCTGGAAATATTTAATAATCTGTTTCGGGCGATCGCCGAACAAATGGGTGTGACTCTACAAAATACTAGTTCTTCGGTCAACATTAAGGAAAGATTAGACTTTTCTTGTGCTATTTTTGATACTTCTGGGCAATTAGTGGCAAATGCCCCTCATATTCCTGTACATTTGGGTTCTATGAGTGAAAGTGTGCAAGCTTTAATTGCAGCGAAGGGGGGGACTATTAAAGCTGGGGATGTGTTTGTATCTAATAATCCCTACAATGGCGGTACTCATCTCCCTGATATTACTGTGATTACCCCGGTATTTATTGTATCTTCTGGGCGGGGAAACCTCGGGGAGGGGGGAAACCCCGGAGGGCGGGGAAACCCCGGAGGGCGGGGAAACCCCGGAGGGCGGGGAAACCCCGGAGGGCGGGGAAACCCCGGAGGGCGGGGAAACCCCGCCCCTACGAATCATCTCCCCCTCTTCTACCTCGCTTCTCGGGGACACCATGCGGATATTGGTGGTATTACTCCGGGTTCTATGCCTCCTAATAGTACCAGTGTGGAGGAGGAAGGGATTTTATTTGATAATTTTCAGTTGGTTGATGGGGGCAAATTCCGGGAAGAAGAGTTAGTAGAAGTACTGAATAGGGAACCTTATCCAGCAAGAAATATTACTAAAAATATTGCTGATATTAAAGCTCAAATTGCTGCTAATGAATGTGGTGTCAGGGAACTGGATAAGATGGTAGAGCATTATGGTTTGGACACTGTCAGGGCATATATGCAGTTTGTTCAAGATAATGCTGAGGAATCGGTACGTCGGGTAATTGATGTGTTAAAAGATGGCAGTTTCTGCTATCAATTAGATAACGGCAGTGAGATTAAAGTTAAGATTACTATTGACCGGGAAAATCGCAATGCCAAAATAGATTTTACTGGCACTTCACCACAACAGCGGAATAATTTTAATGCTCCCAAAGCTGTGTGTCAGGCAGCGGTTTTATATGTGTTTCGGACTTTGGTAAATGATGATATTCCTTTGAATTATGGGTGTATGAAACCTTTAGAAGTAATTATTCCCCAAGGATGTATGTTAAATCCCCATTATCCAGCAGCGGTGGTAGCAGGAAATGTGGAAACTTCCCAGGCAATTACTGATGCTTTATATGGTGCTTTGGGTATGATGGCTGCTTCCCAAGGGACGATGAATAATTTTACTTTTGGGAACGAAAGATATCAATATTATGAAACAATTTGTGGTGGTTCTGGTGCGGGTGCAAATTTTGATGGTACAGATGCTGTTCACACTCATATGACAAATTCTCGTCTCACAGATCCAGAGGTTTTAGAATGGCGATTCCCGGTAGTTTTAGAAAGTTTTAAAATTCGTGCAGTAAGTGGGGGAAAGGGTTTACATTGTGGGGGAAATGGAGTGATTCGACGGATTCGTTTTCAAGAAGAAATGACTGCGGCAATTTTATCGAATCATCGCGTTGTTGCACCTTTTGGTTTAGTTGGTGGAGAAGCAGGAAAAGTAGGGAGAAATTATGTGGAAAGGAGTGATGGGAAAGTGGAGGAATTGCAGAGTACCGATGCGGTACAGATGCATCCAGGAGATGTGTTTGTAATTGAGACTCCTGGTGGTGGGGGGTTTGGGAAATGGAAATGAATTTGTCTCACCCAGATACGCACAGAGTAAGAGTTTTTTATCTCATACTCTAAGAGGATGTTTGAAAAGTATTATGTTTAACATCACAACCCTAAAAACCTAACCCCTAACCCCTTCCCTACTAGGGAAGGGGAACAGAAAAATAGGGGTTTTAAAGCCTCTGGACTAGTAGGAGAGAGGTTTACCCACAGAGGTTTTAAGTAACCTTTTGGACCCCTCAAACAACCTCTAAGAAACTTGCAAATAAAAAAATATCTTCATTATAAATTCTTGCGTTGTTAATTATATCAACAGAAGCCTGAGAGACGATTTATAAAGTAAATCAGGACTTACGATATTGTCACAATTGGTTCTTGGTGCGTGACACTAAAAACCCTAATAGACATCTGGTATAAAAAAATGTTCCAGACGTTGCAATGCAAGGTCTGGAACAAGGGTTTTGAACAACGCATATTTAATTTCCAACAGAGGTCTAATTTACCGTACAGTATTTATCAAAGTGTCATACACCCTACGCTTATAAATGTGCCAGTTGCGTAAGTCCTATAAATATAGGACTCATATTTGATTTTTGAAATATACGTAGGGTGTATTATGCCAAAGGCTAACGCACTAAATAGCTGGTGTCGTACTCTCAGGGATCACACACCCTACTTAGATTTTTCATCATATCAAACTGGATTGCTATATTAAGTCTATGGGTGTAGTTAGAAACCGGGTTTCTTCGAGACTAAGTACGATAATATTTGATACTTCACCCAGAGAAACCCGGTTTCTTGGGTTTTAAGGTTTACTTTATAAATAACCTCTGAGAAACTTGTAATCAGGAAAATAGGGAAACTAGAAAAATAAATACAATATCCCCATTATAAATTCTTGCGTTGTCAATTATATCATTCGTAGGGGCGCGGAAACCGCTCCCCTACTGCAATTTAAATCGTTTCCAAGCATCGCATTCCCAAGCATCTTGAAAGCAACAAAAACACTTTGGTTTTGCATAATTCCTGTGGATGCTCCTGTGAGATATACATGATGGGAATTTTTCTGTCTTTATTTTTAACAGGAGAGTAAAGTGTATCGTCTTTTGAAGATTATATGTATATTGACGATGGTTGTCCTTTTGGGGTTTACGGATGTTTCCTATGCATCCCCAAAGAGTTCTAATGCACCGTTATTTAATAATTTAGGGAATCATCATCATCCCATTTCTACTAAATCACAACTTGCTCAACGCTATTTCGATCAAGGGTTGATTCTTACCTATGGATTCAACCAAAAAGAAGCGGAACGTTCTTTTCGGGAAGCAGCAAAAATAAATCCAGATTGCGCTATTTGTCACTGGGGAGTGGCTTTGGTACTTGGTTCTAACATCAATGTGGCTATGGATGATGAGGCTGTATCTCCAGCTTGGGAGGAATTGCAAACAGCTGTACAATTGAGTGGGAAAGCCAGTGAGAAGGAGAAGGCTTATATCCAGGCTTTGACAAAACGCTATTCTCCCCATCCTGTAGCTGATAGTACATCCTTGAATCTTGCCTATGCTAACGCGATGCGGGAAGTAGCTAAACGCTATCCAGATGATTTGGATGCTGCTACCCTGTTTGCAGACTCGCTAATGAATACTATGCCTTGGAATTATTGGCAGGAAAATGGGGAACCCAAGGCAGCTACCAAGGAAGTTTTAGCAACTTTAGAGTCAGTATTAAAACGGAATCCCAATCATCCAGGGGCTAATCATTTATACATTCATTTGGTTGAGGCTGTACATCCGGAATCCGGTGTAACCGCAGCAGATAGGTTGCGCGATTTAGTACCGGGTTCTGGACATTTGCTACATATGCCTTCTCATATTTATATCCGCGTTGGTAGGTATCATGATGCTGCGATTGCTAACCAAAAAGCGATCGCATCTGATATGGCTTATTTGTCTCAATCCCAGGAACAGGGTATATACCCGTTTATGTATGTACCCCATAATTATCATATGCTTTGGACTGCTGCGATGATGGAAGGGAATGAAAAACTGGCTATGTCAGCTGCTAAGGGTACAGCATCTATGGTTCCCCAGGAGAGAATGCAGGAACCTGAATATACGGGTTTGCAACACTATTTTTCGATTCCCATGTATACCCTGGTGCGTTTTGGGAAATGGGATGAAATCTTGGCACAACCAGCTCCAGCCAAGGATTTAATATATCCTAGAGGAGTTTGGCATTATGCCAGGGGTATGGCTTTCACCGCTAAAGGAGAGTTCGATTTAGCGACAGAGGAACTGGAGAAGGTAAAAGCCATTTTAGGGGATTGGGAATTGACAAAAGTGACTATTTGGGATTTAAATAATGCTACAGATATGATGGCAATTGCTGCGGAAATTTTAGCAGGGAAGTTAGCAGCGAAACGCCATGACTATAAAAATGCGATCGCTCATTTGAGGTTGGGAGTTACCATTGAAGATAAACTCATATACGATGAACCCCCATCTTGGTATTATCCAGTACGGCAACCTTTAGGGGAAGTTCTAATTCAAGCTAACCGCAGTGCAGAAGCTGAGGATGTCTTCTGTGAGGATTTACAACGCTTTCCAGAAAACGGTTGGTCATTGTGGGGATTAGTTCAAAGTTTACAAGCACAGGGCAAAAATAAGCAAGCCCAAGTAATACAAAAACGGTTTACCACCGCTTGGCAATATGCTGATTTTATCCTGACTCCAGAACTACTTTGATTCAGCAGCAATAAACCGGGTTGATTGCAAATATTGAGGTGTAAAAATTAACCTCCTACTTCAGCCTGGAAATCCATCCTTTAGAGCCTCTAATAACTCGTTAACTCGTTTCCAGACTCAGGCTGGAAATGCATTTTCTGGAGGCAGAGCCTTTAGAGGATACATTACAAGGTAAAACCTTGTAACGAGGAACGACGAAATGAGGAAACCCGGTTTTTAATCCAGGTGCATTCCGGTGTGTCTGTCTTCAATTTTAACAGGAGGTAGAGCCTCCTTGTATACATTACAAGGTAAAACCTTGTAACGAGAAACGAGAAAATGAGAAACGAGGAAACTCGTTTCTGGACTTCTGCCTAGAAATGCATCCTCTGGAGGCTTTGCTTTCTATTTTAACAGGAGGCAGAGCCTCCTTATATACATTACACCTCTAACGAGGAACGAGGAACGAGAAATTACAAGGTCAAACCTTGTAACGAGGGAACGGGAAATGACTAATGACTAATGACTAATGACTAATGACAAATTATTTTCAAAAGATGGCAATTTAATCTGGAATGTGAACCCAGGGATTTGTAGAGATATTTATTGCCAAAAGAATAGCAAATATAAGTTAGAGGAATTCCAGATTATGAGCTTAAAATATCGCGGTTTAACCTACGAAGAACATTCTTCAGATATTGTGACTTATGAAACAAGTATATCTGCAAAATTTCGTGGTTTTACTTATCACATTCGCCGTCCGATCATTTCGACAAAAGTTAATTCACAGGCAACTCTCAAGTATCGCGGTGCTAATTATTTCCATGGCTAAACCACCTATAAATTGTCAGAGATTGTGAGCGTAGATAAACCCAGTCTAGCGGAGGGACAAAGATAGATAAAAAATAGATGTAACACAGCGCAATTCACCTAGAAATAAAACCGGGTTTATTGATAATTGCTAATTTTAAAAACTTCATTCAATATTACGTTGATTAACCTGGTTTTAAAATCCAAATAAATACGGTTATATTCTCACATTAAGGGGACAGATAATCATGACTAATACTATTAATCCAGTTGCAGTTCCACAAGTAACCCAAGAACTCTCAGAAAATGTGATTTTAACAACTGTAGATGACCTTTATAACTGGGCAAAAATGTCTAGTTTGTACCCGCTAATGTTTGGTACAGCCTGCTGTTTTATGGAATTTATGGCAGCTTATGCATCTCGGTTTGATTTGGAAAGATTTGGGATGATTCCCCGTGCAACTCCCCGACAGGCAGACTTATTAATGACTGCGGGTACAATTACTATGAAGTACGCTCCCAATTTAGTGCGGCTTTACGAACAAATGCCAGAACCAAAGTATGTAATTGCTCTAGGAGCCTGTACAATTACCGGAGGAATGTTTAGTGTTGATTCTCCTTCTGCTGTTAGAGGTGTAGATAAATTAATTCCCGTTGATGTGTATATACCGGGATGTCCTCCTAGACCAGAAGCGATAATTGATGGCATTATTAAACTAAGGAAAAAAATTGCCAATCAAAGTCTACAAGAAGTACCTTTACTGCAACAAACTCACCGCTATTACAGCATTCCCCACAAAATGAAAGTAGTTTCTCCTGTAAATGATGGACATTATTTAAGAAATTCCTCGCGAGAAACTCCAACACCAAAAATTCAAGCAGCTACGGGATTACCTTTACCAGATAAACTAACAGAAACAACAGCGAATACCAACAAACAAAACAACATGGATTAAGGAATGAAACTCCGTCACTTTGATAATACTAGTCAATTTTATTCCCAGGTAAAAGACTATTTACACAACGATGAAGCTGAAAATTGTTTACCTTTGGGTATCAGTGAAAGTTTAATTAATAATCCCCAAAGATACAACTGTCAACCTTACCTTGCATCCGTAGAAGTTGGAGGTGATATTGTTGCAGTAGCAATACAAACACCACCTTATAACTTGGTATTATCTAAAGTGAAGGATATGAAAGCAATTCAATTAATTGCCCAAAATTTATCCACCCGCAATCAGAAATTACCAGGCTTTTGTGGTTTAACTGCGGAATCCCTCACTTTTGCCCAAGAATGGCAAACTCTCACTGGTGAAGCTTATCAGATGGGGATGCAACTGCGAATTCATCAACTGCAAGCTGTAGAACCTATACCCAAAAGCTCAGGTTTTTTACGTACTGCTAGGGAAGCAGATAGAGAACTTTTAATCCAGTGGTATGAAGATTTTGAAATCGAAGCTATGGGTGGTAAAAAAGGAGATACACAACGCGCTGTTGACTCCCATTTACGGCAAAATACAGCATATATCTGGGAAGATGAACTACCCGTAACCATAGTTTTCTGTGCAGGTTCTACCTCTAATAGTAAGCGTTTAGGACCTGTTTATACTCCCCCACGATATCGCAAACAAGGTTATGCTACCACCTGTGTAGCTCAACTAAGTCAGAAATTATTAGACGAGGGTAATCAATTTTGTTGTTTATTCACTGATTTAGCTAACCCTACTTCTAACAAAATTTACCGCAAAATTGGTTACCAGCCTATTGCTGATTGGAATGATTACATCTTAGTACAGTCACATTCCATGGTGCATTAGACTAAAATAAATAAAACATAAAATTCTTGTAGGGTGTGTTAGACCCACCATTGTATATCACTTTAAACAATAACTTGAATGGGTCTAAGAGGATGTTTATAAAATAAGAGTCCAGAAACCGGGTTTCTTTTGGCATACATACTCAAATTCTCGGTTCTCTACCTATAGAAACCCGGTTTCTTATTATAAACACGAATTCAAGCGTCTAATGCATCGTTACATTCCATGGTGCGTTAGACTAAAGTCATAACGCACCCTACTAATGCACTACTAATGCACTTAATATTTTATTAATCAACACTCTCTGAGGTGGGTTACGGTTTATCCATAGATTTTGATTCACCCAAATATTTATCCTCCCCCAGGACACTACTTAAAATTTAGTCTAAATAAAACATAAAATTGTTGTAGTTGTATGGTGTTTTAGACCCACGAATCCTATATGACTTTAAACAATAACTTGAATATATCTAACCCACCGTCTACTTAATATTTTTTTATTGATAAACACTCTCTGAGAGATATTTTTGTTTCGTATAAGGAAATTGCTCATGTCTGATGTTGGTTTAACCCACATTGCTCTCACTGTTAGTGACATGCAAAAAAGTATATCTTTTTATGCTAAGTATGCTGGGATGAAAGTGGTACATCACCGCATAGATGAAAAGACTCAAACAGAGGTTGTTTGGATTAGTGATTTAACCAGACCATTTATAATTGTGCTAATACAAGTCCCCGAAGTTAAACATCCACTTTTACCATCTTCTCACTTAGGTGTAGCTTGTAAATCTAAGGAAGAGATAGATTGTCTTTGTAATCAAGCTCTATCAGAAGGTGTGTTAATAGAAGGTCCTCATGATTGGGGTCAACCTGTGGGTTATTGGGCTTTGATTCGTGATCCAGATGGTCACACCCTGGAAATTTCTTATGGTCAAGAAGTGAGATTTACAGTTGAAAACATAGGAATATCAGATACATAAATTTGTGATTTTGATTCAGTAAAACAACACAATTACCAGGAGAATATTTTGAACAAGATTTAACAGTTACGAAACCTAATTTATTCTAATAAGTCAAATAATTTAGGAGACTTTGCTATTCTCAAATCTGATTTTTTCGGAGCTAAAGTAGATACACAAGTCGCTGATAAACTTAAAAAAGTAGAAGGATATCATCCACCCATTATCCTCAAGGTAGTTTTGGACGAAAATATGCAGAACATATGATTCAAAATCATATTTAGCCTTTTAATATTAGTCCAGAATTAAAATATATTACCCAAGGTAATGTCTTTCCTCTTAGAGGTTGTTTGGAAAGTCAACAAGTATACCCGGAACCTCTCTGGTAAACCTCTCTCCTACAAGTCCAGAGGCTTTAAAACCCCACTTCCAGCATTAAAAGTTTTTCCGCTTCCCTCTCCTTCTAGGAGAGGGTTTCCCCCAGGGGAAAGGGGGGTTAGGTTTCCGAGATTTTGTGTTAATAACAATACTTTTCAAACATCCTCTTAGATACGTTGTTACCCATGATATTTTTCATGTATTGCTAGACTTTGATACTAGTTATGCTGGAGAAATAGGTGTTCTTGCTTTTACAGTATCCCAAAATTACAGTAAATCTCTCAAAATAGGTTTCTGGCTGGCTATATTTTTATATCCAATCATTGCTCCTAAACAAATACAGGCAATTTTTAATCATGTAAACAAAGCACAAAAAATCGGTATAAAAGCATAATTTTTATTAGTTTATCCTTTTAAATAACATTGGAAATAACCTATTGAACAGGTTCGGAAAAAGCTGGAGTTAACAGCAATAATATCAAATACTAAATTTCTCCAAATAGTTTATTAAACCTCGTCCAAGTCGAAACCTGGAGTTTGTCAAAAGGGAATTAGGGAATAGGGAATAGAGAATAGGGAATAGGGAACAAAAACCGGTCAATAAAAAACTATGGTTTTCAAAATAGACGTGGTTTAATTAACTTGAAAAAAAAATTAAATATTATATTTATAAATAATTGCACCAAACCCAGAGAGCGCAAACATACTTTAAGTTGTTAGATTTATATTGAAAGCATATAAATGTGTAGGAATATCCCGATTTTGAGGATTATTAAATGTCTTCTCCCAAACCATGCCAATTTTCTTTGCAACTCGAATTGATGTAATGTGATTAGTTGGCATATTGACCACTACTCTTTTAAGTTTCAAAGTTTCTATAGCATATTGTTTACATGCTGCTGCACATTCTGTAGCATAACCTTGACCCCAATGTTTGTAATGAATAATATAACCCAAATCATTTTCAATTACACCATCGATTTCACGACGAATCAAGCCACAATCTCCGATTAATTCTTGAGTTGACTTGAGAATTACACCATAACGTCCAAATCCTAAATTAGAGTAACTCTCAAAATTACGTTGAATCCATCGCTGTGTAGCTTCTAGAGTAAAAGGAAACTGCCAAAAACTCATTGTTATCGGATGGGATAAAATGATATGTAAAGACTCTGTATCTTCCAAGGTTTGTTCTCGCAATATTAGACGTTTTGTTTCGATTACATTCATTGCTGGTTGAATTACAGAAGTTTATGGACATCATCCTCAAATATATCTCGATTATGTAAACAGGAGCATAAATTATGATTTCTTTGAGACAAAGATTGAAACAATCCTCGAATCAAACAAATTCTAAACTTCCAGCAGGTCCTAACGATTCACAATTCCTGCAAACACTTTGGATAATTCTCAAACCCATGAATTATCTTGAACGCATCGAAAAACGCTATGGAGATATTTTTTATTCACCTCCATTTGCTGGAATACCAGCACAAATTATTATCAGTAATCCCCAAGCAATTCAAACACTTTTTACTGCCGATCCTAAACTTTTTAACTCTGGTGAAGGTAACAAAATAATTCAACCTCTTGTAGGCTCTAATTCTCTAATATTATTAGATGGAGAAAGACATTTACAACAGCGAAAATTATTAATGCCACCTTTCCACGGTGAAAGAATGCGGACTTATGGACAGGTTATTTCTGAAACTACCGAAAACGTAATAACTAAACTTAAACTAGGACAAAAATTTATTGCTCGTCCTCTAATGCAAGAGATTTCCTTAACAGTTATTTTACGCACAATTTTTGGACTAGAAGAAGGAGAACGTTATCAGAAAATAAAGAAATTACTTTCTGGAATGTTAGATATTTTTAACTTCCCCTTAAGTGCAGTATTTCTATTTTTCAAATTCCTACAACGGGATTTAGGACCTTTTAGTCCTTGGGGACGTTTTCTCCGTCAAAGACAACAACTTGATGAATTACTGTACCAAGAAATTCGGGAACGTCGCAATCAACCTGATTCTCAAGGTGAAGATATCCTGAGTTTATTATTATTAGCCCGTGATGAAAATGGTCAACCGATGACTGATGAAGAATTACGGGATGAATTAATGACCATGCTTTTCGCTGGACACGAAACAACTGCAACCGCTCTTGCTTGGGCTTTATATTGGATTCATTACTTACCAGAAGTCCGTGAAAAATTACTGTCAGAACTCAATTCCATTGATATTAATAATGCAGAACCAATGGAAATTGCTAAACTTCCCTATTTAAATGCTGTTTGTTCTGAAACCTTAAGAATTTATCCCATTGCTTTCTTTACCTTAGCCAGAATTTTGCAAGAACCCATGGAATTTATGGGTTACCAATTACCAAAAGGGATGATATTATCTGGATGCATTTATTTAACTCACCACCGACCAGATATTTACCCCCAACCCAAACGCTTTAAGCCCGAACGCTTTTTAGAACGTCAGTTTTCACCCTATGAATATCTCCCATTTGGTGGTGGTAATCGTCGCTGTTTGGGTGCAGCATTCGCTATGTTTGAAATGAAGTTAGTACTGGCAACTATTCTTTCACATTACTCACTAGAATTGCTAGAAAAACGTCCCTTGTTACCAGTACGTCGTGGCTTAACATTTACCCCTGCTGGAGGTGTACGTTTACGGGTAAAGGAAGTTATATAGAAATCCGGTTTGATTGCTAAAATTACTCGTAAAGCTAGGTAACTCTTAGAGGTTGTTTGGAAAGTCTAAAAGGTTACTTAAAACCTCTGTGGGTAATCCTCTTAATAGCAAACTCTTGAAATAAACACAACATCCTCTTACCTTATTAACAGTTCCCTGTTAACATCTCCCTATTCAAAGTTCCCTGTTAAGAGTGTTTCTTAAGAGTTACCCCACAAGGGAGAAGTCAAACCAATACTGCCCAAAGGGCAGAAGCAAGCTACGCTTTTTCCTATCAGTGCGGGCACCAAACCCGCACAATTAGCAATTACCAATTACCAATTATTTGGTCAAAAGTACTATATCCCATTTACCATTTACCATTCCCCATATTCCTGAGAATAATCTTTGTAGTTGCAATTGCATCCCTAGCACTTTCAACTAGATAAACATTTTCTGGGGATAATTCCTGGAAAAATCTTTGACTTTCTTTGTCTTGATTTAACAAAATCACTTTTTTATTACTTTTCAAAGCTAAAGCAATTTCAGAAACAGTACCCGCACCGATTCCACAAGCAATTACTACATAACTGGAAAGCACATTAATATTATTCCTAGCATTTCCCATATCAGTAAAAATTGCAATATCAACCGCTTCAGAAATCCCTTTTTCGTTCTCATTGGGAAGAATACCAATAGTTAACCCATTGACAGATTTAGCACCATGACAAGCTGCATCCATCACCCCAACATTTCTTCCACCAGTTAATAAAATCCATCCTTCTTCAGCAATAAATTTTCCCAATTCATTAGCATTTTGTAAATCATTAACTGTTGCACCACTTCCGGGTCCCATCACCCCAATCAT
The DNA here is from genome assembly GCA_030065825.1 of Nostocaceae cyanobacterium. Classification (GTDB taxonomy): domain Bacteria; phylum Cyanobacteriota; class Cyanobacteriia; order Cyanobacteriales; family Nostocaceae; genus JASJCY01. The sequence continues at coordinate 17,957 of JASJCY010000160.1, forward strand.
AATTTTTCTCATAATTTATAATTCCTGGAGATAAGAACCTTTTAAATGTTGAATACAAAGGGCGAAAATTCTCGAAATTTCACCTTGGATTACGGCGTAAATATAGATTTATCCTTTGAGTGCAAATCTTTCTAATATACTTCTACCCAAACTATAATAATCCTAATGTCAAGGAATCATCACATAAAAATGCGCAGGATAAACCACGGACTACTCAAGTATAGCATAAAAATATAGCTTGTAAACCTTGAAAATTCGTCACCCCCATGAGCGAAATTATTAATAGATTTGAGGATTTTGAGCAAGGAAAGCACTTGTTTGCAAATTTTACAAAAATTTATCAAATAGAGTCCTGTGGGATGTTCATAAATATAAATATAGATTTATCCTTTGAGTG
>JASJCY010000161.1 GCA_030065825.1 Nostocaceae cyanobacterium
TTCCAGCTAACAAACCATCTGTCGGCTGTGCGGCTAATTGTGAATGATTTGGGTTTTTGGTCAACTGGTAGACGCTCGTATGTTTTGAGCCAACCAATAATAGGAACTTTTACCCGAAAGTGTTCTACACTCAGCGAACCATCAACCGTAAAACTGTCAGCAGTTCCTTTCTTTTTAAATCTTGGCGGCTTTTTGGTCTTCTTAAATGCCTGTTTCCAGGCTTGTGATAAGTATCTTAGAGCGTACTGAGGAGCGCATTTAGAAACCTCGTAATACCAGGGACATTCTGGCTTAACTATCACCACCAACCATTTGTGCAAATCTACCGCAGTGGGAAACTTGATTTTGTCCTGCGGGTTGGCTCTATTGTGATCTGTGAATCTCCCTGGTTAAGGCTAATCCCCAATTCCAAGCATGTCTAGATACGCCACAATGTCTAGCTAGCTGCGTCCGCTGATGATTGTTTAATTTTAATTCTGTTTTGAATCCAAGCAGCATGGCAACTCCTTAATCCACTCCCTAAATGCCTGTGACATATTCCAACCTTGCTTATCTGCATAAGCTTGAAGCTTGTCCAATTCTTGTTGAGTCAGCAAAGCCTTAAACCATCTATTCCTTTTAAGCATTTCTCTAACCAAATTGCATGGTCACATAATAACCAAGGCTAGACCAAAATACAGGTAGTAAAAACCGAACATAGTTTAAGCTAATTACCTAAACAGGAAACTTGGGGTAACTTAGTCCAAGGATTTTTACAGTTTCAAGCCCTGGCAAAACAACTGTTCCCATATAGGAATGAATTATTTACCTAGAACAAATGTTCTGATAAAGGAATGTTTGTACCCTGGCAAAACTACTATTCCGATAGGGGGATGGGTTATCTGCCAAAAACTACTGTTCCGATGTGGGAATCAGTTACCTGCCAAAAACTACTGTTCCGATGTGGGAATCAGTTACCTGCCAAAAACTACTGTTCCGATGTGGGAATCAGTTACCTGCCAAAAACTACTGTTCCGATGTGGGAATCAGTTACCTGCTAAAAACTACTGTTCCGATATGGGAATCAGTTACCTGCTAAAAACTACTGTTCCGATGTGGGAATCAGTTACCTGCCAAAAACTACTGTTCCGATATGGGAATCAGTTACCTGCCAAAAACTACTGTTCCGATGTGGGAATCAGTTACCTGGCAAAAACTACTGTTCCGATGTGGGAATCAGTTACCTGGCAAAAACTACTGTTCCGATGTGGGAATCAGTTACCTGGCAAAAACTACTGTTCCGATATGGGAATCAGTTACCTGGCAAAAACTACTGTTTCGATATGAGAATCGGTTACCTGAGAAAAACTACTATTCCGATAGGGGGATGGGTTACCTGGCAAAAACTACTGTTCCGATATGGGAATCAGTTACCTGGCAAAAACTACTGTTCCGATATGGGAATCAGTTACCTGGCAAAAACTACTGTTCCGATAGGAGAATGGATGGAAACTCTTATGAAAACTAAGAACCCCAATTTCTTGCAAGAAATCGGGGTTCTTAGTTTTGGGGATAAAATTCTGAAAAGATTTATATTAAAAGCTTTCAGTACAGTATCCTTCTATCTAAATTGTTACTGTTTGGGATTTTGGCTGTTCAGCAATGATGCAAGTAACTGTTTCTTCGGCACTCTTGAGTGGTGCTTGCTTTAACCCTGAACCTACAACCGTTTCGCCATTAGACAAACTCCAAACTTCTTCTAACTGTTCCCAAGAGGGTGCAAAAGGTGGAAGTGCTAAAGAACAAGCAGCCCAATTTCCTTGAACTGGTGCCCCCAACTGCTGGCACATTCCACCACGACGCCCCTCTGGCTTGTAATAACGACAATATCTACAGGCAGAAGTAAAGGATTTAATCTGTTTCATATATGTAGTGCCGTTCAGGGCTAATTGACATATTTATATTTTGCTTCTAGATACAATTACTGATTTATGCCAAAATCGATAATTATATCTAGGTTTTAGGGATTTCTAAGAAAAAACGAACTTTATAATGTTTTTATGTTTGTGTAATATTTTTCAATTATTTTGTTAACATTTCGATACAAAGGTGACTTTGGATTGCCGATGATTGCTCTCAGACTAAATTGGCAGGGGATCAACGTTACAGAAAGAGTTTTGAAAACGATTAAAAATTAAATTTCGTATCTTGAGTTACAATTTGAGTTAATTAGCTTGTATATTTTCACATTATGGGCATATTTGGTTAGGTAAATTAGGTCACCAAACTTGCTAGTTACAGCATTAAGAACTACTGAGAACTAATAGTCTTTGCAATTACAAATTCCCATTTACCATTTACCATTTACCATTTACCATTTACCATTTACCATTTACCATTTACCATTTACCATTTACCATTTACGTATTTGTAGAAAACTGCTTAGCAGCACAAATGGAACAGACTTGCCAACGCTGAAGTTCTCCTGGTGGCGTGGGACAGTTACACTGGGGACAAAGAGGTAAGTGATGCGATCGCATTTGTATTGTTTTTGACCAATGTGCAAAAACTGCATTGGCACCCTTGGCAGTAGGGGCAATCTTCCGGGGTTCTGTGGGTTGTTCACCCAAGTAACTAGGATGTTGCTGGGGTAGGGGGCTAGCTTGTTGTTTACTATTTTCTTGCTTACTATTCTTTTGAAGACGCTGCCACTGGGCGGTAGAGAAGCGAATATCTACCAAAGGAGTGGGCAGGAGGGCATTTAACTTTGACAGTAGACGCTGGCGTTCAAAAGTCAGGTTTTGTGCCCAAGCAGCACTAGAAGTTGCCACCCACAAAACGTTACGCTGAATAGATACTGGTTGGGCATGGTTTGCTATCACAGCCCCTACAACTGATGCCCACAACTTCAACAACTGTTGAAATGGGTGCTGTTGAAGTTTAGCTTCAATTGACAACAGTTCTAAAATATCATTAACCGATTTCAATGACATGTATCTTGCTTGTTCAAGAAACTGGAAAACATTAGCTTAATTTTGCATTCTTTTTGTAGATAAAAATTATGCTTTGATGACATTATCGTATATTTTGTTCATTCGGCAGTCTAGGTTAGAAGCAGGCAATGAGTAATAATCCTCTGTTAGATTCAGGAAGTTCATCATCAAAAACACCAGGATTAAAACCACCTTTAGCGGCAGCATTGGCAAGTTTAGAAGTACAGTTAGACCAAGAGTTAGCCCGTTATCGGCGTACACGCATTGGTTCGAGAATACCGAACCAACCCCGTTTGTACAGTTCTATTACTAATCAATCCCAGGATGTGAATGACATGGGAGCAATTGATAGTAATACTCAGTTATCAACCATAGCGCCAGTGCTAGCTAATCGGCTGGCAACTCCTGGTTCTAGTGCTTCCAAGTCACCAGAGGTATCAGTCTCAAAAGTGGAGACTGAAGCAGAACTCACAGGACAACAGACGGCAAAAACGGAAGCAATAGATACGACCGATGTCAACTCTAGCAAGATTGTGCCTGCGGTTCCCAAGAATGGCAATCTTGACAAGAGTTCAAATGTAAATGAGAATGGCAAACCACCGGATGATTACTTGGAGTCTTCAGAAGCATTACTGCGCAGCCTCACAGAAGACCAATCAACGGCATCAGCACCAAAGCAAAGTAAGAATAACGACTTTTTGCTTTCACCTGTGGGTATTGGCTTGATGTTGCTGCTAATAGTAGGAAGTCTTGCCCTGGGTTATGGGTTTTCTAACCCGAAAAATTTGCCACAATTTAATCTGGCTAAATTGTTTAAACCTAGTTCGCCAATTGGGGAAAATACTCAAACAATTGGTAGTAACACCAAAACTGTATCTCAACCAGAAATTACTCCCCTAGCCAAATATCCTAATCTTGCCACCCAAGAGTTTCCGGAAGTAAAGGATCTCAACGATGTTGTGGGCTTAACACCCAAAGCGAAACTAACTCCCACCGCCAAACCAAAACCAGCTGCCATCCCCAATACATCTAGAACAACTACAATTGTTCCACCACCAACTGCACCAAAACCACCCAAACCCACTACTCCCAAACCAACTACAGAAATTAAACCTTCAGCAGATGGGTTTTATCGTGTGGTGGCTGAGAACCAAAACGATCAGATGTTAGCCAAAGCGAAGCAAATAGTTCCCGATGCTTATTTATCCAAAGACAAAAAATATATTTATCTGGGAGCCATTAAAAATAAAGATAAAGCGCAACAATTAGTCAAACAATTACAGGCAAAGGGTATTCAAGCCAGAATTGGCAAGCCTTGAGGACTCACTCCATTAAGATAGAATAGATGGGTAAATTTATATATCCTTGTTGACTGGCAATATGTAAGTGGAGAACTGACATGGGATTGATGGATCGCATCCTGCGGGTATTTCGCGCCAACCTAAATGGTTTGATTCGAGGAACAGAAGATCCAGAAAAAATTCTGGAACAAACGGTGATGGAAATGCAGGAAAATCTGGTGCAATTGCGACAAGCGGTAGCAGCAGCGATCGCCAGTCAAAAGCGGACTGAACGTCAAGGAACTCAAGCCCAGTCTACAGCCGAGGAATGGTATCGTCGTGCCCAATTGGCGCTGCAACAAGGTAATGAACCTTTAGCTAGGGAAGCCCTCACTAAACGTCATGCCTATGAAGATACCGCTAAATCGCTCTTCCAGCAAGTTGAGGAGCAAAAAAATGTGGTGGCAAAGCTGAAGAAAGATATGCGCACCTTAGAGTTAAAAATGGCTGAGGTGAAATCTAAAAAAGATATGTATATTGCCCGTGCGCGTTCTGCACAAGCTTCTACACGACTCCAGGAAATGTTAGGGAGTGTAGGCAATGTTGGTAGTCTGGGTGCTTTTGAGCGCATGGAAGAAAAAGTGATGGAACTGGAGGCGAAAAACGAAGCCATTGCCCTTAGTGGTACGGATGAGCTAGAAAAGAAATTTGCCTCTCTGGAATCCGGTAATGATATTGATGCGGAAATAGCACAAATGCGCTCCCAATTGGCAGGTGATAGGGAAAACTCAAAACCTAAGCAGTTACCCCAGAGTGATAGTTAAGCAGATTGGGCAATTACTGAATTGACGACATATCTTAGTAATAAAGAGTTAATTAAAGATTTGGGGGGGTACCGATCCTGTGCGGAAGGATTAAATTGAAATAAGTAGTTATAAAACAGTAAGAAAGGTAACTGCACAACCAAGGGCGTAAATTTCACAAGGAAAAACAAAATTATGGGATTATTCGATCGCATTAAGCGGGTAGTAGGTGCTAACCTCAACGATTTGGTAAGTAAAGCCGAAGATCCAGAAAAAATGCTGGAGCAATCTATCCTAGAAATGCAGGAAGATTTGGTTCAGTTGCGTCAGGGGGTAGCACAGGCAATTGCGGCACAAAAACGCACTGAGAAGCAGTACAACGACGCCAACAAAGAAGTGGAAAAATGGCAGCGCAATGCCATGTTAGCAGTACAAAAGGGTGATGAAAATCTAGCACGGCAAGCCCTAGAACGCAAGAAAACTTTTAATGAAACTGCTGTTACCCTCAAAGCCAGTCTGGATCAGCAAACTGCTCAGGTAGAGGGACTCAAGCGTAATTTAGTGCAGTTGGAGAGCAAAATTTCTGAGGCTAAAACTAAGAAAGAAATGCTCAAGGCACGGATTACTGCTGCCAAAGCCCAAGAACAACTGGGATCCATGGTCAAGGGTTTAAATACCAGCAGCGCTATGGCAGCTTTTGACCGCATGGAAGAAAAAGTCATGATCCAAGAAGCCCGTGCCCAGTCTGTTGGAGAAATAGCTGGTAATGATTTAGAAAGCCAATTTGCCCAATTGGAAGGTAGTAGCGATGTCGATGACGAATTAGCGGCTTTAAAGGCGCAAATGTCTCTACCTGGGGGTACAACTAATCAAGCCCAACTGCCAGAAGCAACAAATGCTTCCCAATCCACTCCCCAACAATCTACTCCCCAACAATCTACTCCCCAACAATCTACTCCCCAATCCAAAGAAGTGGTGGATGCTGAGTTGGAATCACTGCGCAAGCAGTTGGATCAGATGTAAAAATTGTTTGAAATTTGTGAGTGCTAATCCCACAGCTTTTTTTGGTTGTGGGATTTTGTCCTGGGAATGGGGAGGTAGGGGTAGAGTGGGAAGACAAGGCAGACAAGGAAGATAATTAACTCCAAACTCCAAACTCCAAACTCCAAACTCCAAACTCCAAACTCCAAACTCCTACTCCCTTCTCGTTCTAAGATTACCTATAAAAATTTCTCCCCCTCTTCCCCCTCTTCCCACTCTTCCCCCTCTTCCTCCTCTTCCCACTCTTCCTCCTCTTCCCCCTCTTCCCCCTCTTCCCCCTCTTCCTCCTCTTGGTAGTCTCACTCAATTCGGTAATCTTCTAGCGGGAGGGGAGTAACTCCTAACTATTGACGATTGAGATGAGTCAAAAACGCTCAAGTGGGACAACTCGCAAGAGAAGCCCATACCGTAATCTTTGATTCGGTGTGGGAGTACGTCACTAGTGAAGTGATAACAGATTAGGATACAGTATTGTGTGTGCCAACTGTTAACCATACCACCTTATGGAGACGCTTTATGAGTAAGGCTGTAATCACCATCACTGACGCAGAGTTTGAAACAGAAGTGTTACAAGCCCAAGAGCCAGTATTAGTCTATTTCTGGGCTTCCTGGTGCGGACCATGTAAATTGATGTCACCAATGATTGACTCGGCTGCTAAAACCTATGGCGATCGCCTGAAAATTGTCAAAATGGAAATAGATCCTAACCCCGTTTCTGTGAAAGAATATCAAGTAGAAGGTGTACCTGCTCTCAGACTTATTCAAGGAGAAAAGCTGGTGGCATCTACTGAGGGTGTTATCGGTAAAGATAAATTACTTAGTTTCCTAGATAATCACCTAAATAACAATTAGTCGTCATACTTGTTGCATAAGTTAGGAAATAGGGAATAGGACGTATTAGCACTGGTTGAGATCAAACTAGCCTTTTTGTTTAGTCAATTTAATTTGATTTTTATTTTTACTCGCAGTTGACTAATGACTAATGACTAATGACTAATGACTAATGACTAATGACTAGTAACTAAAATGCAATTTGCCCAGCGTTTACAACCCCTGCAATCGAATGTGTTTGCCGATATGGATATAGCCAAGGCAAAGGCTTTGGCTACTGGACGGCAATTAATCGATTTGTCTCTTGGTTCTTCTGATTTGCCAGCAGAGGCACATGTCATTGATGCCATATCTCAATCTTTACAGGATAAGAGTACCCACGGCTATTTGCTGTTTCACGGCACCCAAGAGTTTCGACAAGCTGCTGCTCAATGGTACGAGACAAAATTCGGTATTCCCGTAAATCCGGAAACTGAGGTTTTACCTTTAATTGGTTCTCAGGAAGGTACGGCACATTTACCCCTAGCGGTGCTAAACCCCGGTGATTTTGCCCTCCTCCTCGATCCGGGTTATCCTTCCCATGCAGGGGGAGTTTACTTAGCTAGCGGTCAAATTTACCCTATGTCCTTACGGGCAGAAAATGGCTTTTTACCAGTTTTTGCTGACATTCCCACCGATGTCTTAGCACAATCGCGGATGATGGTGTTGAGTTATCCCCATAATCCTACCAGTGCCATCGCTCCTTTATCTTTCTTTCAAGAAGCGGTATCTTTTTGTCAACAACACAATATTGTCCTAGTTCACGATTTCCCCTACGTAGATTTGCTGTTTGAGGATGCACAAGCACCCTCGATTCTGCAAGCAGATGTAGATAAAAGCGTCTCTATTGAATTTTTTACCCTTTCTAAGTCCTATAATATGGGTGGTTTCCGCATTGGCTATGCTATCGGTAATGCCGAAATTATTCGTGCTTTACGTCAAATCAAAGCTGTAATTGATTTTAATCAATATCGGGGTATCTTAAATGGAGCGATCGCGGCTTTGAGCGGTTCCCAAGCAGGTGTTAAAAACAATATTACTACCTTTCGCAAACGCCGGGATGCTTTTATCAACGCTTTAGACCGCATCGGTTGGCACGTCCCTACTCCCCAAGCAACAATGTATATCTGGGCAAAGTTACCAGAACCTTGGAGTCAAAATTCTATAGGATTTTGTACCCAGCTAGTGGAAAAAACGGGGGTTGCAGCTTCACCAGGTGCAGGGTTTGGTAAATGTGGGGAAGGCTATGTCCGCTTTGCTCTTGTACATGAGCCTCATGTGTTACAAACTGCTGTGGAAAGGATTGCTAAGTTCCTTTCAGGGAATACCAAGAAATAAATTATCCCATATTGTGGTACAGGTATCCTTGACTGTCCACCCATACAGGCAAGAATGCCTCTACCACTATCAAATTTTGGCATCTTTTTTGATTTGCAAGTCCCTAAATATAAGAATTGGGATTTAGGTAAGCTAGGAAAATTATATCATGTCCGTTTTAATAGTTCCCATTTTTTTGCAGATAGGTAATGGGTAATCGGTAATCGGTAATCGGTAATAGGAGGTGAATGAAAAAATGTGTGGAATAACCAAAATACTTATTACTTATTACTTATTACTTATTATTGGGTAATGGGTAATAATTTTATTGTTTACCATTTACCAACTCCCAAATTCATTAAGTAATTAGCCGGACTTAATATTATCTTCAGGACACTGGGTTGCGGAGGTTACTCTAGGATATGTTCTGCTTACCCTGCAAAACTGAGTCGGTAAGCGAAGCTAAGTACTTACGCAAAATTATTTATATATAGCGCTTTTGGGTTGAGTCCAATACACTCGAAACCTCACCCCGGCTAAAGCCACCCCTCTCCTTATTAAGACCCCGTCCTTAAGGACGGGGACTCATAAGGAGAGGGGAAGGGGGTGAGGTTCATCTGTATTTTATCCAAGTGAAAACCGCTATATTTACTATCGAGTTATATAACCTGTTAAGAGTTCCCTATTAAGAGTTCCCTACCTCAAAAAAATGTCTAATTAATTTTGCCCAGGTACTTATGCCGTAGACTTTACCCATCTATGTTGTAGCAAATGTCCGTTGTGTATCTGTTATCCTTGAGTCAAAATTGATTGACATCCACTTTGATTATTGGTAGTATTTTTACGGATATACTATAGGGAAATTACTGATGTTATATTCCTGTTATCACACCAACAAAGTTAGCATTTAATGCAGGAAAAACAGCACAAAATACTAAGTGTGAAGATACTTTAGTTAATATCCGTAAAACAACGTAGATATTCCCAGAATAAATCATTATTTATTAATTGTAACTTAATTAAAATTCTACAATAGCTTTATCTGAATATACCTGCTAGTCGTATAAGCTATGTATATAACAAATAAATATTTTTTAATTGGATATGGAATGTGGTTATGGATATAAGAGTGTCAAGGGTTGGTATGAGTTCGGAAATTATCCCTTTGAATGTCAGTCACTATCAAGCAAATAAACTGATAAACTTTGGCTAATTCCGTAGATTACCCTTGAGTTAGATTAAAAATCGACTCTACCATCCATGTACTTGAGTGAATTATAAAGATAATTGGATTAAAAACTTTCTGCCTGTTTACAAATACTTGACTGTAATTTGCAAAGGTTGCCGCTTAAATGAATAGAGTGCTAGCTGGAAGATTACCATCACCCTTGGCTACAGCTTCAACTTGTTAGATTTACTCTGAAGATTTAAGAATTGGAAAAAGTTGTCGGTTCTCAAAGCTTAAATTTTGCTCAAATTGATATTTTGAGATATTATTATTAACTATCACTGATAGTACGAAAAATATTTTTTTAATAATTTGACTAGTTTTAATTTATCTAAAATTGTATATTTTCGCATCTTATCTTATATTTACTATTTTATTAATTTTGATAATTATTGTTGACTTTTAACCTAAGACATAGGTAAAAATGACAGCACAATTACTTGCTAAACATCAACAATTACAGCCCACCAAGCGCAGCAAAGGAAAAAGAATTTTGCTGGTTGAAGATAACAATGTCAACAGGATGTTGTTGAGTGACTATCTCGGCTACTGTAAATACAATGTTAAAGATTTACCAGATGGTGATGCTTTTTTCCCCACTGTATATCAATTTCAGCCAGATTTAATTTTATTAGACTTGAAATTACCGGGAATTGATGGTTATTTTCTATTAGAGGAAATTAAGAAAAAACCAGATTTATCAAATATACCCATCATTATTGTTTCCGGATTAGCTTTTAAAGCAGACCGAGAAGAAGCTATGAAATTAGGAGCAAGTCGCTACTTTGTCAAGCCTTTAAATCTCAACGATTTGGTTTTAGCGATTGAAGAAGAATTAGCTTTTTGTCCCATATAATTCTATGTTTTTGGTAGTTTTAGTCTGCTTTTTCCTGGATAAGAAAATCTTCAACGCTTTCACTCAAATTTTGTACAGAACTGCCTATTTCTGAAATTTTACGTTGTAATTGGGCTAACATTAACATTGCTGTTTGTAGTTCATCGAGGGTTTCAGACATAGCCTGACGATATTGAGATTCAAATTGCTTTTTGGTCATAATACAATTTTATTATCCTATCCTGGGTTCAATTCCTATCTAAAAATCTAGTGAATAATCATCAATAATCATCAATATAATTAAGCAAATAATTCTATTGTTTTGATAACTATGACTGATGGTAAAGATAGGGAGTTTATAGAAAAATTGGTTCCTGTAATAATTATAGATATTTTTGTCAAAAAAAGAATAGTCATGGGACTTATTTTAACAAAACCTGATTTTGAAACCTGATTTTTAAAGAATAATCGAAGATATGGATATGGAGTGTTGCATAAATGCGGGATGATTTTGATGGTTTTGTGGAACGGGCATCCTTGCCCGTTTTCTATATTCCCATTTTCTATATTTATGATGCAGGCACTCCAGACTGCACCACAATAATTTTCCCTTAATTCAGCAATGACGCATATGGAATTAGAAATGAAAATCTCCATTTTTATATCTTGCATCATTCGAGGGTAAGCATTAAGAAACCAACTGTTAGTGCCTAACTAGCTTTCTTTCTACTTGTCAATGGTGCAAGATATGAATCGGTAGTTTTTCTGGATATCATCTTTCAGTAAGTTTATTCTCAAGTGAGAAATAATCAGGAAGATAAAATCATCAAATTAGAATTATAAAATTAATATGCAAATCTAGTATTTTTACTTAAAATAGAAGCAAGTAAAATTGTCAAATTGCCAAATATTGGTTGTGACAACATCTGCTAAAACACGAACCCTAATCAAAAACCCACAACAATTGGAAACCCGTTTGCAAGAAATTCCACCAGAACCGGGAGTTTATTTCATGCGGGACAGTAGCGATCGCATTATTTATATAGGTAAGTCTCGTAAATTACGTTCTCGTGTCCGTTCTTATTTTCGAGATTCCCAGAGGTTAAGCGAACGTATCGCTACAATGGTAAAACAGGTAACAGACATTGAGTTTATTGTCACTGATACAGAAGCAGAAGCTTTAGCGTTGGAAGCGAATCTAATTAAGCAGCACCAACCCTATTTTAATGTTCTGCTCAAGGATGATAAAAAATATCCTTATGTCTGCATCACTTGGTCAGAAGATTATCCCCGTATTTTTATCACCCGTAAGCGTCAATTAGGTAAAGCAAAAAATAAATACTTCGGACCTTATACGGATTCTGGCTTACTGCGGGAGATATTGCAAATATGTAAGCGGATTTTCCCTCTGCGACAGCGACCACAACCACTGTTTAAAGACCGTCCTTGTTTAAATTATGACCTAGGACGTTGTCCGGGGGTGTGTCAGCAATTGATTTCTCCCCAAGAATACCGCAAAACTGTGCAAAAAATAGCCATGGTTTTTCAGGGAAGAACGGGGGAGTTAATTGACATCCTCAGGGAACAAATGCAGCAACAAGCAGAAGGATTGAACTTTGAAGCAGCAGCAAGGATTCGCGATCAAATTGCTGGGTTAAATTCCCTAACTGCACAGCAAAAGGTATCCCTAAGTGATGATACCGTGTCAAGGGATGCCATAGCTCTAGCAGCAGACACAAACCACGCTTGTATTCAATTATTCCAGATTCGTGCTGGGAAATTGGTAGGAAGGTTAGCTTTTGTGGCAGAAGTACCTTCTCGTCCATCTGAGGGGTTGCTGGGAGCGATTTTACAACGGGTATTGGAGGAACATTATCAAACTGCGGAAGGGGTAGAAATTCCCACGGAAATTTTGGTACAGCACGAGTTACCCGATGGGGAAATGCTAAGAGAAATCTTGACTCAACGTAAAGGGAAAAAAGTGACAATTTTGTCTCCCCAACGCCAAACTAAGGCAGAATTAATTGAAATGGTAGAGCGAAATGCTGAATATGAATTGCAGAGAATGCAAAAGTTTAGCGAACGCAATCACCAAGGGATGCAAGATTTAGCTAATATCCTTGATTTACCAGAAATACCCCACCGTATTGAAGGTTATGATATCTCCCATATCCAGGGATCAAATGCTGTTGCTTCCCAAGTGGTGTTTATTGACGGTTTACCAGCAAAGCAATATTATCGCCACTATAAAATCAAAAATCCCACAATTACAACTGGACATTCAGATGATTTTGCTTCTTTAGCGGAAACAATCCAGCGTCGGTTTCGTAAATATATCGAAAATCCCCAATTACCTAGAGTAGGTAATCCAGATTGGCCTGATTTAGTTATGATTGATGGAGGAAAAGGTCAACTGTCATCCGTTGTTGGTATTTTACAACAGATGAATTTATTAGAAGATTTGCGAGTTGTCAGTCTTGCAAAACGACGAGAAGAAATTTTTCTACCAGGAGAAACTCAACCACTCTCAACCAATCCAGAACAACCGGGAGTGCAATTACTGCGGAGATTAAGAGATGAAGCGCACCGCTTTGCTGTGAGTTTTCATCGTCAACAACGCAGCAATAAATTAAAGCGATCGCGTTTAGATGAAATTCCTGGTTTGGGACGCTATCGTCAAAAACAGCTTTTGGGACATTTTCGTTCCCTTGATTACATTCGTCAAGCAACACCCGCACAATTAGCTGAAGTCCCAGGTATTGGTTCGAGTTTAGCTCAAGAAATTTATGATTACTTTCACCCTAATTGAGTCAGAAAGCTAGCTAATTAAAGGATAAAAATGTAGCGTCCTCAAGAAAGAATGGGTAATTGATAAATGGAAAGCTCCACTACCGATTACCCATTACCCATTACCTATCAATAGATTAGCAAACATATCTCATAAATTTCATGGTTTTAACTAGAAATATTTATTAAGTTTTGTTTATGCTATCAAATTGAAATATCAATAACAGTCTAATTTTTGTTAAAGGTAAAATCAAGACTTTTAAGAAAAAAATAAAGTTATCAAAACTTACAAGCTATAGTAGTTTTTCACAGCTATTAACCAAATAAATATTTAAGTAAATATTCTGCATATTTTGAGGGAGCATTATAATGTCAACAAATAACATTTATATTCTAAATATATTTGTTATAAATAACATTTTCAATCCAAAGCATAATTAAAGACAAAAATATACCCTTGAGTACAATATAAAGGGGATTGTTAAAATTAGGACGGACAGGGATTAAAATTAAGCTAAAGCCCATTTAAATTACATATTAAATTTTGCTATAACTCTTGTGGGGTAGGCATCCCTGCCTGCCCTATAATACAAATTAAAAGCACAACATCTGAGGATGTGTAGGTATTAAAATTACTCCCTTCTCATTTTAAGATTACCTATAAAAATTTCTCCCCCTCTTCCCTCTCTTCCCTCTCTTCCCGCTCTTCCCCCTATGAATGGGTCTCACTCAATGAGGTAATCTTCTGGGGGGACAGGAGTAAGACGGGCAGGGATGCCCGTCCCACAAGAATGTAATGTATTGAATGTGAAAACTGATATAGATATATCAGAAAACAACAGGGTTCGCTAAATACATAAGAGATAATTTACAAAAAATTTAAAATTTCTTTCTCAAATTAGATGGTCATTCAGACATAAAATGTGCATAATATAAATCCAACAAGACCGAGTTATACAACATACAGTAAACAGTTAAATAAAAATACGTAAATTTTATATGTTAGCGTTTAATTGACGATTGAAAAGGAATAAATTATAACTAAATAATAACTTTCTGGTTTTTAAAAACGATAATATCTAGGGGTTTTAAAATGTATAAAATAGAAAAAATTCGCTGTCCAAACTGTGGTAGTGAAGGAGAACGATACTATATTATTAGTAGTCAATTAACGCGAACACAGTGCCCAAATTGTGACTATTTGATGGTAAACTGTACCCGCACTGGTAAAGTAATTGAAGCTTATGCTCCTGGGATTGTAGGAATTAGGAATTAGAAGTTTGTAGGGGCGCAAAGCTTGCGCCCATGAGTTATAATTTTTACATTTTTAATTGTTTTGAAAGTTAGGAATTACTAATTTTTAATTTTTAATTGTTAATTGTTGGTAAAGGTATTACTTGCTCGTAATTGTCCGCAAGCTGCATCAGCTTCTAAACCACGGGAATAACGCACGCTGACAGCGATATGGTGTTGTTTGAGGAGTTTTGCAAAGCCTTGGGTGCGATCGCGAGTAGGACGTTTATAGTCTACTTCGGAAATGGGATTGTATGGTATTAAATTGACATGGCTTTGGAATCCCCGTAAACATTTTGCTAGTTGGATTGCATGTTCAGGGAGGTCATTAAAGCCAGCTAAAAGAATATATTCAAAAGTTACTCGTCTCCCCGTAATTTCGACATATTCGCGACATTCAGCTAATAAATCTTCTAACTTATAATGGTGAGCGCTGGGGATAAGTTGTTCTCGTAGTGGTTGGTTCGGTGCGTGGAGACTCACCGCAAGGGTAACTTGGAGGTGGTGTTGAGCAAATTGACGGATACGTCCGGGAATACCTACGGTGGAGACAGTGATATTACGCTGTCCAATACCCACATCTTGATTTAGGGATTTAATTGCTCCCAAGACATTATCTGTATTTAATAGGGGTTCTCCCATACCCATAAACACAATATTGCTTACCCGCTGCTGAAAATCTTCTTGGACGGTTAAAACTTGATCTACAATTTCATAGCGTTCTAAGTTGCGCTTATAGCCTCCCTTACCAGTAGCACAAAAATCGCAAGCCATGGGACAACCCACTTGGGTAGAAACGCAAACTGTGAGACGCTTATCGGTGGGAATACCCACAGTTTCAATAATTTGTCCATCTGCTAATTGCAGGAGATATTTTACCGTTTCATCGGGGGCGACAGAGTGATAATGTAAAGTAGAGCGTCCAATGGGGACTTGTGCTACTTCTGCTCGCCATTTTTTAGAAAAGACAGAAATATCAGCTAGCGATCGCACACCCTTGTGATAAATCCAATCATGTAGTTGTTTTCCCCTATAAGCGGGTTGTCCCTGCTGTACCACCCAAGCTGTCAATTCTTCTAAACTTCCTCCCAGTAGAGGGGGAACGGAGATTTTGTCATTTGTCATTTGTCATTGGTCATTGGTCATTTGTCATTGGTCATTAGACATCTGGTAGAAAAGAATGTAGAGACGTTACAATGCAACGTCACCGAACAACGGTTTTGGACAACCCATATTTAATTTCCAACAGAGGTCTATTGGTCATTTGTCATTGGTCATTGGTCATTCTTTATTCTTTATGCTTCATCCTTCTTCCTGATTTTAGTCATATTAATGCGATCGCTCAATTGACGTAGGGTTTGCCCTAATTCATGATCTTTTTCTCGTAATTGGCTAATTTTGTCACAGCTATAAATTACTGTTGTATGGTCTTTTCCGCCAAATTCTTCACCAATTCTGGGCAAACTCAAATCTGTATATTGTCGCATTAAATACATACCTATTTGGCGTGCCAAGCTAATTTCTCGACGACGAGAATTACTTTTAAGGTCATCAATAGAAACTTTAAAAACTTCTGCAATAACTGCTAAAATTGCTTCTGGAGTAGCTTCGATTTTTTCTTGTTGTGGTTCTAGAACTGGAGCAATATTTGCCACAGTTATAGGTAAACCCCAGATAGAAACATAAGCCAATGCCCGAATCAAAGCTCCTTCTAACTCCCTAATATTAGAAGTATAATTAGAAGCAATATATTCAATTACATCCCTAGGTAAACGAATATTTTCATATTCGGCTTTTTTTTGTAAAATTGCCATTCTTGTTTCTAAATCTGGGGTTTGAATGTCAGCAATTAAACCCATAGAAAACCGTGAACAAAGCCGTTCTTGGAGACCGGGAATTTGATTGGGAGGACGGTCAGAAGCTAAAACTACTTGTTTGCCAGCTTCATGTAAAGTATTAAAAGTATGGAAAAATTCTTCTTGGGTATATTCCTTCCCTTCAATAAACTGAATATCATCTACTAAAATTACATCTGCGGCTCGATAATGCTCCCGGAAACTTTGCATACTATCTTTACGGATAGCAGTAATTAAATCATTGGTAAATTGTTCAACAGAAACATAAAATATTTTAGAATCAGGGCAAATTTCCAAACGATAGTGACCTATTGCTTGCATCAAATGGGTTTTACCCAATCCTACCCCACCACATAAAAATAAAGGGTTAAATTCTCTTCCCGGAGATTCAGCCACAGCCAAGGAGGCAGCATGAGCCATGCGACTATTAGCACCAACTACAAACCGAGAAAATACGTATTTAGGGTTAAGCTTGGTTTTAACTCGATTCTCGATCATAGGCTCCGGAAAACTACTGGGCACAGGTAACTCCCAAGAAACATCTGTTTCAGTAAGACTAAAGACTTCATCCCCTTGATCAACGATAACGGATATTTCCACAGGATGACCAAGAATATCTTGTACTACATTAGCAATCGTTTTTATGTAATATTTCTGTAGCCAATTACGGGCAAATGGGTTAGGGGTGCGAATTACAAGGCAATTATTTTGCAAACTTTGTGCCGTAGCAGGTTTAATCCAAGTTTCAAAGGTGGGAGGGGATAATTGTAACTGCAAACGCTCTAGTACTTGAGTCCATAGATTTTCGATGGAAATTTGCATTTGTCTACCACCTTGGCTGTTAATCGTCACAATAGAAGATATAAAGAAGTAAAAATTTCTAGCAAAATATGCTCTGTTACCAAAACGAGCTTGTAAGCTGTAATTTCTTTACCCATCCCCAGTAGGCACAATCCTACCACCCACTGATTCACAATGGAGTTGTAAAAACATATGCAAACTACAGATTATGACTTAGAGCAAAAATTAGAGCAAAAACATATTTATACCAAATATTCCTCCCCAAAAAGTATGTTACTGTTACTTTTGAGTGCGATCGCAGCAGTATCCGTTGGGGGTTGCTCCTCTGTACCAGCTAATGTCCTCAATAGCAATAGTAACGATTCCCAAGGAGAAGTAAAGGCTGAAAATAAAACCAATAATAACAGCAAAATCTCTACTCCAGCCATTTTTAAGTCCACAGGAGACGATCCCAACTTTGTTGTGAAAGTGGTAGACAATGTCGGACCAGCAGTAGTTAGGATTGATACCTCTAAAACAGTACGTTCTCAGTTGCCAGACGAATTTAACGATCCATTTTTCCGGCGATTTTTTGGCAATAGACTGCCATCACAATCAAGACAAAGGGTACAACGGGGTAACGGTTCTGGATTTATTATCAACTCTAATGGGGAAATTTTGACCAATGCCCACGTTGTAAATGGTGCTGATACTGTAACTGTCAAACTCAAAGATGGTCGTCAATTTGACGGTAAAGTTCTCGGTGAAGACCAAGTAACCGATGTAGCTGTAATCAAAATTGATGCTGAGGATTTGCCTACAGTTTCCTTGGGTAATTCCGAGTCCTTAAGACCAGGAGAAGCGGTGATTGCCATTGGTAACCCCCTTGGTTTAGATTATACAGTTACTTCCGGAATTCTCAGCGCCACTGGTCGCTCTAGTGCTGATATTGGAGCCAGTGATAAGCGTGTTGATTACCTGCAAACCGATGCAGCCATTAACCCCGGTAACTCCGGTGGACCCCTGTTAAATGCCCAAGGTGAAGTGATTGGCATGAATACTGCCATTATTCGTGGTGCTCAAGGCTTAGGATTTGCCATTCCCATCAACACCGTACAAAGAATTTCCCAGGAATTAATTGCTAAAGGTAGTGTGGATCATCCCTATTTAGGTGTGGTGATGGTTACCTTAAACAAAGACTTGAAGCAGAGACTAAACAGCGAACTGGGAACCCCCACCGTGGAAACAGATAAGGGAGTTTTGTTAGTGCGTGTGGTTCCTCGCTCTCCCGCAGCTCGTGCTGGACTCAAAGCAGGTGATGTAATTGTTGGTATTGATAATCAAAATGTTACCAAAAATGAAGAAGTACAAAAAATAGTAGAAAAGAGTAAAATAGGTGTTCCTTTGCAAGTACAAATAGAACGTAATGGACAAACTAGACAAATAGCAGTTAGTCCTGGTCCTCTGCCAGTGCAACAACAAAGTTAATTTTAACCTTCTCGCGTAATTCCCCATCCTTCTACAAGGTGGGGATGTAAGCGAGCCAACACGCTAT
>JASJCY010000162.1 GCA_030065825.1 Nostocaceae cyanobacterium
GTAAGCTTTTGCATCCCGCACTAATCAAGCGTATTTATATTATACTCTGCTTCATACAAAGTTCCCCAAAAATCTGGGCAATAATACCGATATTTGCTTAGATATGCAGAAAAATTATTTAGCAGCAGTCAGCCCCCACCAAAAATTTATTACAGATGTTTTCAAACCCTTGACAATCCAAGTCGCTAGGGGTTCCTCTGCATTCTCTAACTCCTCCTCAATTTTGTCCAGAACTCGATTAGTCACCGCTTGTAAAAACCTACGCATATATGGGCATTGATCCTCAAATCTATGTAGAGGGAAGTTAGCGGTTTATCTTCCAAGAAATCATCTTTAGTACTTTCGTTTGCTCTGGGCAGATTGCTGCGACCATTGCTTGACCAAAGGTTCCCAGTTAGAGATAGCATAGAAGTGATGACGCTTAATGCTAGATTTCTTTATCAGGTTATTCAGTTGATTCCACAGGCTCCATACGTGCTTTCCATCCTTCACGGATAGATAGGCGGTTATAGAGCCTGGAATATTTTCAGCTAATTGCATACCACGTCGAGCAATTGCTATAGCAGCAGCTTCATCACTGGCTAGACCGTACTGTCGTGCATATTTCATTAAGCCAATGACACTGGTATAGGCAGGATTTACCTTCATCAGATAAATACCACGATTGCTCAAGATGCTTTCAAGCAATTTATAAAAGCGGCTATATGCCCAACCAGAAAGCATTCGAGCATATTTTCTACCACGTTCAGATAGCTGTTCTTTTTTAGTCGAAAAATCTAATTTTTCACAGACAATTGGACAAGCTAATGTGTTTGCTAAAGTAGCAAGTTGCAAGCAAGCATCAACAATTTGAGCATCCTGCTTACCATATGGTAGTCCCATTTGCAGTGGAATTTGTCCATGAGCCTTGAGGTTGCCATCTCTATCAATGTATGCCCAGCCAATAGAACCCGGATTCATGTCAATCCCAATGCAGCCATAGGCAGAATGCCGAGAGACGCGCTTTACTGGTGCTGGAGTAAACTGGACTGCTGTATTCCATTTGCCGTTTTTGCGATAAAAATGCCATGTTTTAGAACCATCTTTGGGCAATCTATTAATGTTGCGGTCAAAGTTGCCTAATCTGGTTTGAACATACTTCCCAAACTTTGATTCCAAGCAAGCAGGTACGCGAAATTTGAGATATTCACCGTCCCACTGACAAACTTGATTCCCAAAACTTTCATCCTTAGAACCAACTACAAATGCTTGATTTCTTGGAATGACTGTTTGAATTGGAGAAATCTTTAAGTGTTCAATCTGTTTGGTTAAATTGTATGCTCTACGTTTTTTATTGTGGATTTGAAAACGTAAATTTTTCCAGTTGGTATCGCGAAATTGAATAGAACATGATAATGGAAATCGACATCCTGTCTTGGAATTTTGCCAATTTTTCTTAGCATATAACTTAACTGAATCAACTATTTTCTTCTCAGATTTATTAATCCAAGAATTGATTGATTTAAGCTTACCTTCTAATGTTTTGATATGGAGTTTACGATGCTCTTTAGAAGCATCAACAACACCTTTAGCATGACTTATTACGCCATTAGCATGACG
The DNA here is from genome assembly GCA_030065825.1 of Nostocaceae cyanobacterium. Taxonomy (GTDB): domain Bacteria; phylum Cyanobacteriota; class Cyanobacteriia; order Cyanobacteriales; family Nostocaceae; genus JASJCY01. The sequence continues at coordinate 1,600 of JASJCY010000162.1, forward strand.
TTTTAAGATACCATAAGTAGTCTGTAAATAAGTATTCCAATTAGATTTGTTGAAAGATTGTCCAGATAACAAATAATTAGCTGTCTCACACGCTGCTTTATGAAATACCGAACTATAAGCACCCAAGAACATCTCAAATTCTGTAAGACCTAAACTATTCAATTCTTCTACTGGTGTCGGTAATCCTTTAACATACGTGAGAGTTGCCATTTTATTTCACCTCATCAATTGCATTGTTTATACCATCAATCAACTTCTTATTATTACGACTTCTAGCACCATAAAGACGCGCTGAAAACACTGTTACTAACTCAATCATGTCTTGAACTAATTCCTGCTCAAAACTTAATTCTTCTGTTGATTTATTGATGATTACGACTTCGGTTTCCATTTCTTCACAGATAGCGAATACCAATTCTGCACCAAATCGTAGCAACCTATCCTTGTGAGTTAGTACCAATCTACCTACGTCACCTTTAAGTATTCTGGTTAGAAGCTTTCGTAGTCCTTTTTTGTTGTAGTTGAGACCACTTCCTAAATCCTGAATGGTTTCAAATTGCCAACCATTAGAACCACTAAAAGCTTCTAAAACCTGGATTTGTCTAGTTAAATCGTTCTTTTGGTCGTGACTCGAAACTCTTGCGTAATTAATCGTTATGCGGTCATCTAGTTGTTTCAAGTCGCGCGGTGTAATGCGTTTGATGTCTGCTAAATAGAAGCGTCTATGTCCACTGGGAGCGCGTTCATATCGAATCTTTCCTTGGTCTGCCCACCTCCTCACTGTGTCTACTGAAACTCCTAATTCTTTGGCAGCATCACCGATGCTGATGGTCACTGATTGAATGTCCTGCATATCGTTGTCTCTGATATAGGATACATTCAATTATATGGGCATTACGGAAGATTTACCAAGATATGCCCATATATTTTTATTCAGCTACCAACCCCAGACACAAACTTGTATGCGATCGCCAATATTGTGACTGCAATGGTTAACATTCCCGCTGCTAAGGCTGCTTTCCAATTCCCAACCATCAAGAAATGAATGGTTCCAGGAACTCCAATTCCCGTTCCAGAAAGACCAAGAAACCTGATAATTTTTTGCACCCTTTTGCTTCTGGCTGTGCGACGCAAATTAGCAGACTCTTCCGACTCTGGTGCAGATTGCGGTTGCAGTTGCTTCTGGAACATAGGCGATTCCTTGAATACTTAATTACTTCCTTCTTCCTTTGTGTCTGTGTTTAATTCCATGTCTTTATGTTTTATTCCATCAGTATTCTTCAAACAGGAAAGAAGCAGCCTCAAGGAGCAAGATAAGTGTATTTACTGAGACTATGCTCATAGGTTTGCAACAATCTTTGTGATTCTGCCAGGGAGATATGTTTTTCTTCCAAAGCCTTCTCACAGCGCTGACGAATGTTTTCCACCAAATCTTCAGCATCATACTGTACGTATCCCAGGACTTCACTCATAGTGTCCCCTTTAACCACATGTTTAACTTGGTAGCCTTTGGGAGTGAGTTGGATATGTACCGTGTTGGTGTCACCAAACAGGTTGTGCAAGTTACCCATAATTTCCTGGTAAGCACCATTGAGGAACATACCTAAATAGTAAGGCTCTCCTGTTTTAAATGGGTGTAATTCTAAAACAGACTTAACATCCCGCAAATCGATAAATCTGTCGATTTTACCGTCACTATCACAAGTCAAATCCGCCAAAATACCTCTTTGAGTGGGTTCTCGATCCAGACGATGGATGGGCATAATGGGGAATAACTGGTCAATTGCCCAGCAGTCAGGTGCCGATTGAAACACCGATAAATTGACGTAGTAAATGGAAGCCATAATTTTTTCTAAGTCTTCCAGCTCATCGGGTACATATTCTTGTTGTCTAGTGATAGCAAGTATTTTTTGACAACAAGCCCAGTAGAGACGTTCAGCCTTTGCTCGTTCTCTGAGGCTTAAAATACCCAAATTAAAGCGGCTAATGGCTTCTTCCTTAAATTGTGCCGCATCATGGTAAAACTCTTGGTAATTCTCTTGATTGACAGATTCGTAAGTTTCCCAAAGATATGTAATAACCTGGCATTCTCCCTCTTGGGGTGGTTCAACAGAACCCGAGAGGACTTCGCTAGTACTAAGAACGTCAAAAATCAACACCGACTGATGGGAGGCGATCGCCCTTCCGCTTTCACTAATCAGTGTTGGTACGGAGATATTCCGCTCGCTACAAGTATCTTTTAACTCCGCCACAATATCATTGGCATAGTTTTGCATATTGTAGTTTTTCGAGGTGTAGAAGTTAGTTTGGGAACCGTCGTAGTCTACCCCCAAGCCACCTCCAACATCCAGATATTTCATATTTGCTCCCAACACAGCCAATTCTCCATAAATATGGCTGGCTTCTTGGATGGCATCTTTAATTACATTAATGGCAGAAATTTGGGAACCGACGTGGAAGTGCAATAACTGTAAAGAATCTAACAAGTCTACAGCCCGCAACTTATCAACTGCATCGATAATTTCCGGGATTGTCAGCCCAAATTTAGCGCGATCGCCACTGGAAGTCCCCCAGCGTCCCATACCTTGAGTACTCAGCTTAGCCCGGACACCGACAATGGGCTTAATTCCCAGTTGACGACTAGTTTCAATCACCAAATCGACTTCTTCAACTTGTTCCAAGACAATAATTGGTGTTTGTCCCAGTTTTTGAGCCAGCATTGCCGTTTCAATGTATTCCCTGTCCTTATAGCCATTGCAAATTAACAATGCTCCCGGAGTATCTAGCAAAGCCAAAGCAATCATTAATTCCGGCTTAGAACCCGCTTCTAAGCCAAATTGATGGGGTTTGCCATAACGTACCAAATCTTCAATTAAGTGGCGTTGCTGGTTGCATTTGACGGGGAATACGCCACGATAAACACCGGGGTAGTTATAGCGGGCGATCGCCTTAGCAAAACAAGCATTTAACCGCTCGATTCTATCTTCCAAAATATCAGAAAAGCGGATCAACAGAGGCAAACCCAAATTACGCAACTTCAAGGCTTGCACCAATTCAAACAAATCCAAAGAACCACCGCGATCACCCCTGGGAGAAACAGTAACATGACCAGCCGCATTAATGGAAAAATAAGGCTCTCCCCAACCTTCGATGCGGTAAAGTGCTTCGCTATCCTCAATTGTCCAACAACTTGGGGCATCTGTGCTTTTACTATTCAATACCAGCCTTTGTGCTTGGAGGTGATTCGCTTTGCTTTGATGTCCGTTGGATGATGTCACCACCTCATCTGATGTCACAGTTAACTCAACACCCATTTTTTCCTGACCTTTGTTATTCATCCACGAATTTACAATTTAACCTATTCGTCTTCCCAGGAAAATGCTTTCAAAAGATACTTTGTGAGATAAACTCTGATTGTTCATTAGTTATAAGTCCGAAAAAGTGATCGTTTGCTCAAATTTCCATCCTGATGAATTGCCAATCCCTGGAATTTTCAAGTTAAGGAAAGGTTATTAAACGGATAATTTCTGGAATCATTAACTAATGAACGAGGACAACTTGATTGAGTTTGAGGAGATAGCTTTGGAACGCACATTCTTAGCCATTAAGCCTGATGGTGTACAACGTGGACTCGTAGGTGAAATTATCCGTCGTTTTGAAACTAAAGGCTTTACCCTAGTAGGCTTGAAGTTTATGAACGTCACCCGAGAATTAGCAGAAGCACACTACGACGTTCACCGCGAAAGACCATTTTTCACAGGTTTAGTCGAATTTATTATATCTAGTCCCGTGGTAGCCATGGTTTGGGAAGGTGACGGTGTTGTGGCTGCAGCCAGAAAAATGATTGGTGCAACCAACCCCTTAACCTCAGAACCAGGAACAATTAGAGGCGATTTCGGCGTTAGCATCGGTCGCAACATCATCCACGGTTCCGATGCGATTGAAACTGCTCAACGGGAAGTTTCCCTCTGGTTTAAAGACGAAGAATTAGTCACTTGGAAACCACAAAATACTACCTGGTTGTACGAGTAACTTAGAGACTGGGGAGTTGGGGAATTAGGTAGAGGGGGGAGAAAAGGGAGAGGGGGGAGATAAGGGAGAGGGGGGAGATAAGGGAGATAAGGGAGATAAGGGAGAGGGGGGAGATAAGGGAGAGGGGGGAGATTAATAACTCCAAACTCCCAACTCCCAACTCCAAACTCCAAACTCCAAACTCCCAACTCCCAACTCCAAACTCCAAACTCCAAACTCCAAACTCCCAACTCCAAACTCCCAACTCCTGACTTTTGACTTTTGACTTTTGACTTACCCTGCGGGAAGCCACTTCGTGTCTATGACTTTTGACTCCTAACTCCTCTAATCTTCTGCGGGCAATATAATTCTATTAGTACCGTCAGGATTGACAATTATCTTTGCTCCTAAATCTTCTATGGCTTTAATTGCTCTTTTGCGAACTTTTTCATCTAATCGATTGTTTAACACCATCATCCAACTAGCAATTTGAGCTTTTCTACTATCAGGATTTGTTGCTAAGAATTGGGCTGTTCTCTGAGAGATTTTCGCTACTTGTTTACTCTCTTCATCTGTATGATTACTAGCCCAGTTTGCTGCCATTTCCAAAGATTGCTTTGCTGCGGGAGAATCTCCTAAAAATAATAATTCATCAATGCTTTTATAACGCCAGACATAATAAGACCTTTTGGGAACCCAGGGAGATAGAGACTTTAAGCCTTGTGCTGTAATGGCTATAGATTTTTCTGGCATACCCGCATACATAGAAGTACTTGTTAACAACCCTAGATAAGCTTCCAAAAATCGCGGATCTCGTCCTAAAATGATTTCAAAATATTCTGGACTCAGACTATAACCTGTTTTGGCACGAATTTCTTCATCCCCAAAGTATTGTAAAAAGTTCAGATATGCCCAATTCGCAATTAAGTTGTCATAACCAAAAGTTGGTAATTTTTGCAGCAAATTGAGGCGACTTTTTTCTAGTGCTAGTTCTCTTTCAAGAGTTTCGATAGAAGCATTTTTTTGAGTGTTAATCTCTTTTTGCAGTTGGCTAAATTGCAACAAGCCAACCCCTAAGATACATAAACATACTGCAAAATATCCACTCAGAGTTTGACGAAGCCAAAATAACATGGGACGTAACTGATTGTCTCAGCTTGCAACTACAGCTACATGGTTCCCAGAAGTTCGACTCCAGTAACAGCAATACTCAAAAATAGGGGTAGAGCAAAGAAACCGGGTTTATGCTTAGCCATTCTCAATAAACCCGGTTTCTCAAGGTGATGCAAGATATCAGTAGAGAAAAAATATTTTCATCCTACATTAGGGAATACCAAGAAATAAATTATCCCATATTATGGGGTAGGCATCCTTGCCTGCCCACTCATACAGGCAAGGATGCCTGTACCACTATCAAATTTTGGGATATTTTTTTATTTGCAAGTCCCTTAAACCAAAAAATTTTAGGTGTCCTTAGCAGATTAACTCTATTTTGTCAAGTACCCATATTTATGACTGAGTAGGGGAGAATGAAAATTGGTCTTTTCTGATGTGATGAAAGTTTGACTTTTAGGTTAACTGCTACGAAAAAACTAGGGTTGTAGCCATTTTGGCTGAGTAATGGTCACAAGTACCCCAAAACTACTTTTTTTTACTATAGCATCAAACAACGCAATTTCGTAAATAAAATCGAAAATATTTTCGAGAAAAATCGGACAAAAAATCAGCAACCATTAAAATTGCAAAACTCACTTAACTTAAAAATAAGTTTTGATTATTTTTAGCTTTCTCGGTAGGAAGCTTCCCATCTACGATTACCCCTAATAAAGCTAAAAATCAGTTTTGCTATATTTGACTATATTTTTAGTAATACCAATTTGAAAAAAGAATGGAACACATGATTGGTTGGTAGGGAATGGGTAATCGGTAATGGGAAGTCCAATTACCAATTACGAATCACCTATTACCAATTACCTATTACCAAATTCCTCACCCACAAGGGGCAGGAATTTTAAAGGTATTTTTTTGGGGACTGCTTAAAGGGCACAAAAGCCTGCTATATAAGCATTTTTAATTTTTCATTTTTAATTGTTAATTGCCCACAGCAGTACTAGCCATCACCGATTTTTTGCAATTTGCGCCAAGATTCACCAGCTATTTGCCAATCTTCCTGGGTATGGATTACCAATACCCGCACCGCTGAATCAATGGTAGCAATATCTGTATCCAGGGGATTTTGCTGATTTTTTTCTAAGTCTAGTTCTAGCCCCAAAAATCCCCATGGTGCGCAAGCTGCTTGACGAATTTCGGGAGCATTTTCCCCTACCCCAGCGGTAAATACTAAAACGTCTAATCCTCCTAAACTCCCTAGCATGGCACCGATATAAGACTGTAAGCGATGTACATAAATATCTCTAGCTAATTGAGCGCGGGTGTTTCCTTGGGCGATCGCTTGCCGAATTTGTCGCATATCGTTGGATATACCAGAAATTCCCCGTAAACCAGAAGCTTTATTAAGTACATAATCTAATTTATCAGCAGAGTAATCCCACTCCCGCAACAAATGGATCAGAATCCCGGGATCTACTGTTCCAGAACGACTCCCCATCATTAACCCATCTAAGGGAGTAAAACCCATAGTGGTGTCAACACTGTGACCATTTTTAATCGCTGCTAAGGAGCAACCATTACCCAAATGACAGGAAATTAGCCGTAGGGATGCTAAATCTTTGCCCAGGATATCCGCTGCACGATGAGCGCAGTACTGATGACTAATGCCATGAAAGCCGTAACGACGGATACCTTGTTCTATCCATTCGTAGGCACCAGGATAGATGGCAGCAGCATCGGGTATTTGGCTGTGAAAGGCAGTATCAAATACTGCTATTTGGGGCACTTTCCCCAAGTGTTGTTCAATTGCTTCTATGCCTTCTAAATTAGCTGGATTATGGGCAGGAGCAAGGGTAGCAAGACGAGCGATCGCCCTTTTAACATTGTCGTCAATTACCACACTTTCTCGGTATTCTAGCCCACCATGGACAACGCGATGTCCAACAACATCAATTTCTGTAAGTTTGTCAAGTACTTTGGTAGAACCGTTGCACAGACAATCAAACAGATGAGCAATTACTTCAGTTCGGGAATCTGTGGAGATTTCTGTTTCTAAAGATTCACTCGTAGCAGTTGTAACTTCAATTTCCGCTATACCCTGTTGATGACCCCAGTCTACTTTTGCTGACCACAGGGGTTGGAGAGGTTCTGTAGGTAAACTATCCCCTGGAATATCATACAGACAACTTTTTTGACTGCTGGAACCGGCATTTAGTACTAATATTTTCATGGATCAGGAGAAAGGCAAAAAGTAAACATAACTCTTCTACCTTTTACCTTTTACTTCTTCTCCAGCCAACTTTCAAAAGAAGGAAATCAATTTATAATTGAAAATAAGGGAGTAAACTACCCACACTGACCCGAAGCGGGTACAGTGTGGGCTTTTAGTAGCCCTGAACTGTCTGTGCTGAGACTACAACACAAACAGTTCGAGCCTCCAGGCTGGTTTACAAAAACAGCCCCAATAGCAGATATATTCTTGCTACCGTTATAGTCGGCATCCCCACTCCAAGAACAAGTCTCATTGGTACATTTGAAACGTTTGTCACAACGCAGTCCAATATGTAGGCATTGATGGCAAGTTTGACTTGTCCAAGCTGGAGGAACAGCAATTATTTCTACTCCAAATTGGATGCCTTTGTATTCCAAGAAAGAACGCAACTGATAAAAAGACCAAGAGTTTGAACGTCTACGTTCTGTTTTACTTCTTGGTTTTTGATTAGTTCGCGCGCGTATACCAGTTAAGTCTTCAATTGCCACTGCTGCATTATTTTTTAATGCGTCCTGAATAATGGACTTGCTAATGTTATGGTTTAGCCATTGTTGAAATCTTCTCTCCTTGCCCGACAACCGTTTCAAAATCTGTCTTGCCCTGCGGCGAGTGGATCTTGTGCCTTTCGTAGCTTTTTTCTGGAGAGATGCCCGAACCAAAGAAAACTTGTCTCTAACATCGTTGATTTGCTTTCCATCCCACTTATCACCATTACTAGTTACAGCAATGTCACGACGACCAAAATCAACACCAATTACGTTATTAGATTTGATTGGTGTTGGTGCTTCGTCTTTAATTTGAATGTGGATGTAGTAGTTACCGTCACGATGTTTACATAACTGTGCTGATGTTGGTTTTCTGCCTTTTAATTTACCTCTTTGATAATTACCAGCATCAATTTTGATATGTTCCCTGCCATTCATTAAAGTTAAGCTAACAGTCCAGTCTTTTTCTCTAAATGAGAAAATCCTGGCATCATAATCAGCCGATGTTGGCTTAAATGTTTTAACTGGTTTGTTTTTAAGTTTGGCAGTTTTGCGATTAGCCCCAACCCTGGCGCAAGCACGAACAGCTAAATTTGCGCTCAACCCAAACAAAGTACGAATTTCGTTATAGACCATATTTTGAATAGTGGTCTTACTGGTTATCTGAGGTTTAACTTTCTGATTGGCGTAATTACACGCATCAGCAAAAGCTGCCAGTACCAGTTCTATTTCTTCCGCCTGTTTTTTAGAGGGGTTGAGTTTGCAAACCAGCGTCAATACTTGTTCCATGACTTCGACCTAATCACATATGAACATAATACATCAAAATACTCGTGTTGTAGCAAAGATTTATTTGGCAAAAACTTAACTACCCCTCTCCTTGTCAAACCGCAGTAGTTAAGTTTTTGCCCCGCAATTCCTCTCAACACTGACCCTTCGGGTTCAGTGTGAGCCTCCTTGCGGGAATAGGTGATATTTTTGCGTACCTTAGCTTAAACGGTGACTTTAGAATCAGCCCCCAATTTCACTAATCTTTCTGCTAGCAACTGTTCTAAGGTTTCTAGAGCTTTAGTAAAGCCTTTGATACCCTCATCGAGTTTTTCCGATGCCATACGGTCTTCAGCGTGCATTTTATCAAATGTCGCCTTGTCAATGGATATCTTTTCAATGCTCATGGCTGCAGCTTTGGTGGCATCTAGTTTGCGGGGTAGTTCACCAATAGTAGCCTGCAATTCACCTAGTAACTTTGGAGAAATAGTCAGCAAATCGCAACCAGCCAATTCCGTAATTTCACCAATGTTACGGAAACTAGCTCCCATAACTTCGGTTTTATAACCAAATTTCTTGTAGTAGTTGTAGATTTGGGTTACAGATAATACTCCTGGGTCTTCCGCAGAAGGATAGCTATCCCGTCCGGTTTCTTTCTTGTACCAGTCCAGAATCCGTCCAACAAAGGGGGAAATGAGAGTTACTTTCGCTTCTGCACAGGCGATCGCTTGGTGAACACCAAATAACAAGGTCAGATTGCAGTGAATACCTTCTTGTTCCAGAACTTCCGCAGCCTTAATACCTTCCCAAGTGGAGGCGATTTTAATCAAAACGCGATCGCGAGAAAGTCCAGCAGCTTCGTATTGAGCAATTAATTCCCGTGCTTTAGCAATGGTGGCTTGGGTGTCGTAAGATAAGCGTGCATCTACCTCTGTAGACACTCGACCAGGAATAATTTGTAAAATCTTCAATCCAAAGGACACAGCCAGACGCTCAAACGCCAAGGAAACTACATCAGCTTGGGTTGCACTTGCTCCTGCATCTTTTTGGGCTTGGAGTAAGGTCTGATCCACAATTTCCTGATACTCTGGCATTTGTGCTGCTGCAGTAATCAAGGAGGGATTGGTAGTTGCATCTTGGGGCTTAAACTTTTCAATTGCTTGGATATCTCCGGTATCTGCGACCACAACGGTCATTTCCCGCAATTGTTCCAGTAAATTCTTAGACATAAATACTCCTTCAAAGTAGTAGGTTCAGGACTTATCTCATTTTGTTTTCAGACTGTTGATGCTGGAATCCGTAGTAATGGCTAATTAGTAGTTGAAAATGGGAAATTTTATTTAAATTTCTAGATTACTAATTACCAGTTACACATTAACAATTTCGGATACAGTCCTGTTTTATCCCCTCCAGCCCTATTTTAGGCATGTTATCCCCAATTTGGCTGTTTGATTGTATGCATTTTTGTGAAATTATTCTGTAATTTTAGCTATATATCAGGTAATATTCTCTATTTTTTAATTTTGGCGATAGATATTTATTTTCTATGCCCTCAACACTGAAATGATAGCAATTATTCCTGAGAGGTTACTTTATATTGCTTAACGATATCAATTTAAATTCTCAGATTAGGCAATGATTTATATCAAAATGTAAAGTTATATTTTTCAGAATTTAGGTGGTAGAAAAGGCAACAGGGAACAGGCAATAGGGAATAGGCAACAGGGAATAGGCAATAGGGAATAGGCAACAGGGAATAGGCAACAGGGAACAGGTGATTAGTACCGCTGCCTTGGAAGTCCAAAGTTAAAAGTATTGTGTTCTCTGGTTTTGACGTTTTGTAAATGGTTGCTTTATTTATGCCATGCTGTACTAGGTTTGAAGAAGTTTAGTCAATTTTTGTATAGCATTATGTAAGAATTTGGGCATTACAGCAGTTTTCATCTATTTGAAGCACATTTTTTGTAGGGATTTAGCAATGCGCTTTACCCCTACAGCAAGTGGTCTATAGCATTTTTCGGTTAAGTAGAATACAAAGTTGATTCCTAATATTTAAGACGGGCTAGGTTTTCGTTGGTATTAGGACAGTTTGACACGAAACACGATAAATTCTTATTCCCTGTCCCCAATGTTATGGTGTAGTCAGGGATGCTTTGAGAGTTTGACAAAAATCAGCGATCGCACTTAATCCTTGTTCTGGGGTGCCTTCAGCAAGTCTTTTCACAATTGCGCTACCTACAATAGCCGCATCTGCTCCCCAATCCCGCACTTGACGAGCATGTTCTGGTTGGGAAATTCCAAAACCTACACCAATAGGTTTATCCGTAACATTACGAATTTGTTTGAGTAAATCTGACACCCGCGATTCCATTTGCGTTCGTATTCCTGTCACCCCTGTAACACTTACCAAATAGATAAATCCTTGGGAAGCATGAGCGATGGCATTTATGCGTTCAGTGGAACTAGTGGGTGCTACCAACAGGGTAACATCAATACCAACTTCCTCAGCAGGTTCTAACAAGGTAGCAGCTTCTTCTAAAGGTAAATCTGGTACTACCAAACCAGAGACTCCCACCGCTGCAATTTGCTCCAGAAATGGCTTAATACCACGGTTTAAAATCGGGTTATAGTAGGTGAATAGAATAATGGGTACATTCAAGCTAGGAGTGACAGATTTGAGCATTTCTAGCACCTGCTGCAAAGTTGTACCCCGTTCTAGAGCACGCTTCGCTGCTGCTTGAATCACCGGACCATCTGCAAGGGGATCAGAATAAGGAACACCCAACTCAATCATATCAGCTCCACTACGAGCAAGAACCCGCAATGCTGCTGCGGTTGTTTCTAAATCGGGATCGCCAGCGGTGATAAAAGGGATGAAAGCACATTGGCGATCGCGTGCTAACTTTTCAAAACAATCGGAAATCGCAGTCATTATCAATTACAGTCAACTAAAGGAAGGATGTAGAAGCAACAAACACGAGGGGAACCTGCCGCAGGCTAGTATACCCCACCGATAAATACAATTTTCTCCAAATTCATCCTTCTTTAATTGACTTTTCTTGCTCAATTTCCGCTTGAATTCGTGCTAGTTCTTCAGGAGTCAGTTCTTCGAGGCGTTTATTGAAATAAGCTTGTTCATATTCTTCCCGTTGTTGATGGTAGGTCATATTGTTGGTAACGGCTCGGAAAACATAGGTCACCAACCAGCCAACTAACCCACCGACTAGCAAAGCTTGGCTCCAGATACCAGCTTTGAGGCTATTTAAGCCTAGTAAGAGCAAAATAGCATATACCAAGCCACCTGCCAAAAAAACGCCGAATACAATTGCTATTCCGTCAATACGTCGCATGAGATTTATGACCTACCAATCTACAGTGAACTTCGTTAAACTTCAATTTGTCGCCGTCGGGGTCGCAAATTTGTAAATGGCGACAGCAGCAGCAAACCGGGAAAGAAGAAGAACACCAAAAAATACATAAAACCACGTTCAATAGAAGTTGCTGTATACCACCGCTGTTTGAGGTATAGCAGCACAGCCACTGGAATTACCAACAGATAAGCTCCAGCCAAAGCTAAATACACTAGGGCAACAACCATATTTTTCGTCTAGAAACTATATAAACACCAACAGCTATCTGCTCCTATCATAGGCTGAAACTAGGTAAGGAGGAAAGCAGGGTTCCCTGTTCTCTATTGCCAAGTTCCCTGGTAAGAGTATCTCTTAAACCCAATTTCAGCAGATAAAATCATCAAATACAGAAAAATTTTGCAAAAATATTGGACAAAATACGGATTTAATGCTCAAATAGATCAAGGGGTTTTTACTGCCTCTAAAAAATTAGCTTTCTCGACGAGAAACCTCACACCTTTACCGAAAGGAAAGTGTGAAATGTAGCTTGCTGCCCCGCAAGGGTAAGTCGAGTCAAGGATTATCTTTCGTGGGGTCTGGGGAGCTATAAGACCCACATTCTACCCGTAGGGAGATGTGGGATACATGTGGGAATGCAGAATGTAGAATGTAGAATGCAGAATGTACAAATTAATTCTAAATTCTAAATTCTATATGTGGGTGTAATTCAATTAAATGCTCCAAATGCAGCCTACATATCGAAAAAAAATTTCATAAAACCCGGTGCGGAGGGGCATCCCGTATCGTTAATAAAGCTCATCGAGTATCCTATGCAGTAGCAGGAGTTGGTGAGAATTCTACTTTGTATGTTGACATCATTGTAGAAATATGTCAGTATGTCCCAAATATACTAAATGTGTGATTTGGGGGTGTGGCGGAATGGCAGACGCTACGGACTTAAGTAATTGAGCCTTGAAAGAGAAATCTTTTAAGTGTCAGCTCTCAAACTCAGGGAAACCTAAATCTGGTAACAGACAGGGCAATCCTGAGCCAAGCCCAAAATTAAAATTTGTGATTCTCTATTGCTAGTCATAGAAAATCACAAAGTTAGAAATTGCGGGAAGGTGCAGAGACTCGACGGGAGCTACCCTAACGTGAAGACGAGGGTAAAGGGAGAGTCCAATTCTCAAAGCCTATAGGCAGGAGCGAAAGCTGCAAGAGAATGAAAATCCGTTGACCTTAAACGGTCGTGAGGGTTCAAGTCCCTCCACCCCCACTAAATTTTGATTGCCAAATTATTTGCCAGTGGCTTGAGTTTCAGCAATCACTTACCGTTTACAAGCGGTTACTGTCCCACAATCCAAGTGATTTTCGCTTAAAATTCGCTCATTTTTTAAATTTAACACCAGTTGAATGAGCGAACAACCTGCGTTACAAAACTTTGTACAACTGTTTGGCGATCACAACTTCCGGGAAAGAATGAGTTCCACTTCTTGCGTAGCGCTAACTCCCAATACCTGATTTCTGATTCCAATATTCCCAATCTGGTTTACTCAACTCCTCAGCCACCATTTGTAATCCTTCATAATCCAAATCTTGGGTTGTACTTACGTAGCGTTGTCGCAACTTCCCCGCAAACGATCATTATCAGCTGGTAACGGTTGGTTGGGATGGCGATCGCCTGGTGTTTAGTTGTTTAATTCACATTGATATTAAGGGGGTTGCTAAGGAGTTGGTGGAATTAGGGGTGCCTAAGCAATCGATTGTGATAGGGTTTCATGATTCAGAATGCGCGTAAGCTAAAGGAATTTGCCACCGGGTGATGGATTTTGTGAGTTTTTAAGATTGCCTCCTTTTGTTCTGATTGAGTCGAGTTTTCCCCCAGAGGATTTCGACAGGGCAATAAATATGCAACAAAAGCCTACCAGATAATAGTTTTAAGGTTAACTATCGTATTAGTTATTAGTTATTAGTTATTAGTTATTAGTTATTACTTATTACTTAAAAAAAACCCACAAGTGCCGAAAAGAGGAGCAAAATTCTTGCTGGGGCGAATTTTCTTCGTTCCCGTCGTACTGAAGAATAGACCTCTTATAAAAGTAAACAAGTAATCATCAAAGTAAACTGATTACTGATTACTGATTACTGATTACTGATTACTGATTACTGATTACTGATTACTGATTACTTATTACTTATTTCCATTCCCTGTTGCAACACGGCTAATACTTTAGCTAAATCTCCTGTTAATAATGCCTGTTTATCCAACCATAAACCAGGGAAAACTTCACTACTAATTATTCCTTCATCATTGGGTTCAAGCTGAATATATTTACCTTCCCTGAGGCGAAACCAATCTAATTCTTGGTCATCAACTCGCCAAATTAAGTATTCTTGCACCTGATTGCGACGATACACCTTCAGTTTTTCGTGTACATCGATAGATACGCTGCTAGCAGCAATTTCTGCAATCAATTCTGGCGCACCTTCTACATAGCCATCTTCGCTAATAGTTGATTGTCCTCCCGTTTCAATTCTCAGCAGTGCATCGGGTTGAAGTTCATTATCTGCATCAAGACGTACCGTACAATTATCTCCTAGTTGCACCCCTGACATAGAAGCCTTATAAACCATTAACCAACCAATAATCCAACTATGGGGTTCTCCATGTTGTCTGATTGTCAGGGGTGATGCCATGTAAACAATTCCTTCAATTAACTCCGCTTTTTTCAGATGGGGCATGTTACTATAACGACACTCAAACTCTGCTTGAGTCAGTCTGTCGCCATTTTCTAGAGGTGGAATTGTTTGCTTGGGTGTGATTTTCCCATTACCCTTGGCGATCGCACTTGAAGTCATGACTTGAATATGTACACAAAGAACTGCTGGAGAGAAACTACCTCTACCCAAATTATAAAATCAATAAAGCCCAAAAATGGTGTTTATTGTGTACCTCCGTTCCTGCAAGGTCAGCGGAATGTCGTCGCAAGCTGTGGGATCTTCGCTACACCACTCGTCGCCGAAAAATGCCTTGTGTAGCCGCACCTTTCTAGGGTGACGGCAAGGAAAGAAAACACGCCCTAGCCCGAAAGCAAAGCAGGATTTTCTTTGACTTCAGCCACAACTTCTCGCACGATGTCGAAGAGTTTGGCGACGATGTATTCCACAAAGGGACGACCGTTTATGTCTTCGGTAATCCACGGGTCCATAATCGTCGATCGCATCACCGAAATCCGCGTTTCCGCAGGATTGTCCGGCGCGTTTTCGTCTAACTTGAGCAAGCGGTTGCGGTAATCGTTGAAGAAAACCTCGCCGTAGTATTCCTTGACGAAATCTGTAGTGCTCAAGAGGATTTCGTAGTTGTAAATGTCGCGACCGTCCGCTTTGAGGCTGACGCGATCATAAATGAGCTTATTGAAGGCATTCACCTGGTCCAGATTTTGATTGAAGGTACCGTTAACCTTGTAGTTAAAGGCATAGGTGATGATGTTCAAATCCGAGCCGGTTTGACGCAAGGCATCAAGGGACTCCCCGGTGGTATCGCTAAGGATCTCTTTCGGGGTTTTGCCCAGCAATTTATGAAAGAGCGGAACTGGCGTATCTTCAAGTTTGGGCGTAGGAACGACGATAAAACCATCTTTGTCTTCGCTCTCTTTGCTTGCTTTACACAAAGACAAGTGGAACGCTTTGCAGTTCAAGATTGTGCGACCGAGAATTTTGCCGTAGCCCTGGCGCGTGAGGGGAATAGCGGCGTGGCTGAGATACACCCCGGCTGCGGCGGCACCGGGCTTTGAGCCTTCAATGCCGTAGGTACCTAAGATCAGCTCGTCGGGGGTGTCGTTGTCGTCACCGGTGTTGATGTAAGGCGCTTCAAAAGCAATCAAGCTGCGCATAGCCATATTGCGATAGCACAAAGCACCAGCTGGATAGGGCAAGTAGCCAGTTTTGTGCGGATCAATGGTAATCGTATCCGTATGCTGGAGGTTTTTATACTGCTCGATGACGTAGTCGCTCATGGGCAACCCTGCCTCCGGGCTTTCAACTGTTCCGGTTTCAGAACTATCCCACAGCAGTGCCGCAAAATAACCGCCCCAAGCTGCATCTCCGTGGACGGCAAACTCCACATTTTCAAGACGCTTTTCGTTTCGCAGACTCAAGACGCTCGTCAGGGGATCGACGCAGCCTTCTTCTGTGGTACCAAAGACAGCAACAACAGCGATGATGGGCTGCTTATTAGTAACGCAGCTATTGATCGCTGCTGTCAGCTCATCCACATCCATACGACCGTGTATATCTAAAGGCACGGTAAGCATATTATCTGCCCCTAAGCCCAGAATGGCAGCTCCCTTGGGCAAGGAGTAGTGTTTGGAAGCTGGAACGAGGATGACGGGTTTATCTAAGTTGGGGTAGTTGGAGTGCAACACAAAACTTACACAAATCGCTCATATCTCAATAAATAGAGCAATTTGATGTTTGCTTCCTGTTTCTACCAAGCCCGTCGGCGGGTAACTTGTCCACAGGCGTAAATTCCGCATTTGCCCTTCGGGTTCGCAGTCGCTTCAAGTCGGGGAACCCGCCCAACGCGCTGTCTCACCATGCGTATTTTATTTAAAGGTACATTTGTTAAATTAATCGCAGCATTCAAGTCCCGGTCTAGTATTTGTCCACAGCTGCCACAATCATAGATTCTCCTTGACAATGGCATGGATTGAAGATGACCGCAAACTGAACAGGTTTTACTTGACGGATACCATCTATCAACTACTTCTACTTTAGTTCCAAAGACGGCTTGTTTGTAACTTAACATCCTACGGAACTCATAAAAACCTAAATCTGATATTGCTGCTGACAATTTATGATTAGCTATCATCCCTGACACATTCAAATCTTCTATGCGAATGCGATAGTATTTTCTGCTAATTTCAGTTGTTGTTTTTTGCAGAAAATCTTGTCTAATATTTTTGAGATGAGCGTGATGTCTAGCTAATTTTTGATAATATTTTTTGGCGTTATTAGATGCTTTAATACCTTGACGACGATTACCTAAAACTTTATTTCTATTTCGCCATTGTAATTTACTTAACTTGATTTTCGTTTTCTTCAATGACAATGGTGCTGTAAT
>JASJCY010000163.1 GCA_030065825.1 Nostocaceae cyanobacterium
AAAGGTCCCGAAGGGAAGTGGAGAAAAAGAATGAGAAAAGCTCTGACAATTATCCACATTGATAGTAGAAAACTTAAGAGCAATCGGGAAAAACAGGAAAAAGAACCAATAATTATAGTCCGAGAAGGCAGCCGTCCCCCCGCACACTGCCATGAAATTGAGATTAATGGACCTTCTCGATTAGTTTATCGACCAAATCACCCCATATCTAGTGGTGCGGTTTTGTGGATTGAGGTGGAACCGAATATTCATGTCAATAAAAAGGTTTTTACTCAAGTAGCCTGTTGCTAGTCTAAAAACAAAAATTGCCTAGAAATCCTGTGTTTTGCAAGAACGGATAAAATCTGCAAACTGCTGCATTAGTTTGGGATTGCGCCAACCTTTTGCTGTTTCTTGGGAAATTAGTAAGAGTGCTTCTTCTTTTGTAAATGCTTTTTTGTACGGTCGCTCACTGGTTAAGGCGTCGTATATATCAATGATCTGAAATATTTGTGCCAGATAGGGAATATCATCTCCCTTTAATCCATCAGGGTAGCCAGAACCATCCCAATGTTCGTGGTGGTGGCGAATAATGGGGACTACACCCTGCATACTGCGTAATGGCTGACAAATTTTCTCCCCAATTAAAACATGCTGCTTCATAATTTCCCACTCTTCGGGGGTCAACTTCCCCTGTTTGAGTAGCACCGCGTCGGGGATACCTACCTTACCAATATCGTGGAGATAACCCCCCCACATCAAATCCCGAATTTGGTTGCGGGACAGATTGAGGTATTCACCAAAAGCCTTGCCCAATTTTACCAGCCGTTCACAGTGATCGCCAGTATTGGGATCGCGGCTTTCGATTGCCCTAGCAATGGAAAATAGTACTTGTTCGGCATGATCTAAGTCTTCATTCAGACGTTTTTGCCGCACTAAAGACTTGACCCTTGCTGCCAATTCTACACGGTCAAAGGGCTTGCTTAAAAAATCATCCGCCCCTACTTCTATGCCACGGATACGCGATCGCCGATCATTTAACGCCGTAATAAAAATGACTGGTATCAGCCTGGTATGCTCATTCTGCTTAAGCAACTGGCAAACCTCAAATCCATCCATTTCCGGCATCATTACATCCAGTAAAACCAGATCCGGTTGTTTTTGTGCCACCAATTCTACAGCACTAGAACCACTGTCCGCTTCGATTACTTCGTAGCCTTCCATCGCCAAGAGGGCGACAACTGTCATCCGACTGGCGGCATGATCGTCAGCAACTAAAACTTTAGGGGTATCTAAATCCAAGCCATTCACTTGATAACCTTGGGCTTGCTGGGTTTGAGAGTGAAATGAATCATCGCTCTTATTAATGCCAGGGTTTTTTTTCTCAATCAAGGCTTTGGTCTGCTCAAACTTCTGTTCTTGTTTTGATAAGCCCAAGGAATAACCCTCTACATTATTTTGTAATTGTAAATCATGATTTGAATTGATTGTCTGAAATTTGCTTGAAGGGTTTGACCCATTAAAAATTTGCTTGGTAGAGCCTGTATACTTGGATGACCATAAATTCACAAAGCCACTCCATCATTTTTAAAACAGTTAACAGTCATGTATTTATAAAACTAGTTTATTGTCTAAATCTAGTCTAATTTACTTGTTGTTAATTGAACTTAATCTTCAGAGGCTGTTTGTTTTCTGTAATCACATTTATCATTGTTTTATCTTAAGCCTAAATATTCCCTGGTTTGCAATTAGCGGGTGAATATAGGATGCAAATGTACAACCAGTTTGTTTACGGACATTTCTCACATGGCAATTAAACATACAAAATTTTCAAGAGCTAAGTCTTGATTATTAATTCCTATTACTTTGCAAGTTCTTGGAATTGTTAAGCTATAGTTATTGACCTAGAGCAGTGAATTTGTATCACTGGATTAAGCAATTTATATCACAAATCTACTGTGACACATTATTTATAATAACCGCCACATTTTTAGTATAAAATAATACTATTTATTGTCAAAGCAGAAAAGTTTTGAGAATTCATCTAGCACCTGTGTTGCCGTAAAAAAAGAGAGGAGAAGGGGGGTGAGGTAAAATTTGTGTGTCTATACTCAACCGAATACCGCTATTGTTTCGTAGATGCGGCATGGTCTGGACTTACCCTTATTGAGAAGGTGTATTCCGGTGAGCTATCTTTAAATTCTTGAATGGTGTAAGATATCGACAAAATTTACAAAATTTTTGAACGCCACCGTTTTCGCCAATGGGAGGTGGGTTCCAATTCACAAGCTTTTTGCTCTTGTTTTCGCCTGCTAATAATGATATCAGGAGTATCTTGCAATTGGGGATCGCGGTAGGGGATAGCAGCACGAGTGTGTAAATGCTCTTGCTCTTGTTGAGAAAGATTATAGGGAGGGGGAAAATATGCCAATGATTCTTCCTCTCCTACTGTTGGGGTATGAGTGGCGATAGTACCAGGGGAACGCCTTCCTACTGGAGGAGTGGAACCAATTGCTAAACCAGATGTTAATAGGGCTGTACGCACAGCAGCAGCACAGGAATAGGTTGCTAAAAAGCCGTTTTCGTGTAAACACAGAGCTAGGTGTTTAATAAATTCAACAGTCCATAAGTGAGGACACTGAGGGGGTGAGAAGGGATCGAGAAAAATTGCATCAGCCCGGAAACCGGAATCACATACTTGTTGAATCGTTTTTCGAGCATCACCAATTAATAATTTTGCTTGCAAGGGTTCTTTTTGTACTTGAGACTCAAAAGCTAGCTGGGTCAATATTTCCCTGCAATCGCGATTCCACTTATCGAATATATGCTCAACAATCGCTGTTTGGGGAACGGCTAAATTCAGTTCTAACCCAATTATTTCTACGTTGCAATTAGGATTTACTTGCCAAATTTTCTCTAGGGCTGCGGCTGTATTGTATCCTAGTCCATAACAAACATCTAGTAACCTTAACACTGGTTTGTTGGCTTTTAGGGCTAGTTGCGTAGGTTCAACAAACTTAAAAAAACTCTCTTGACGTGCCCCATAATGACTATGAAAGGACTCGCCAAACTCTTGGGAAAAGAATGTTTTGGAACCATCCCTAGTCAGTTGTGGTACAAAGTTCTCACTATGACTCATCAGTCTTTAGTCCTTTTTAGCAATCATAAAAAATTATGGCTGATACTCCCAAAGTAGTTAATTGCGATTGGTTGCAGCAACACCTTGAAGATCCACAAGTTGTGATTGTGGATTGTCGGTTTTCTCTTGCCCAACCACAATTAGGACAACAACAGTACCAAGCAAGTCATATTCCGGGGGCTTATTACTTAAATTTAAATCAGGATCTTTCTAGTCCTGTGCAAAAGCATGGGGGTAGACATCCATTACCCAATGCCGATGAATTTGCCCAAAAATTATCAGCAATGGGAGTCAACTGGGGGCAAACTTTGGTAGTGGCTTACGATGATTCCCGATTTGCCTTTGCAGCGCGTTTGTGGTGGCTGTTACGCTATCTCGGACATGAACAAGTAGCCGTGCTAAATGGTGGCTTTACAGCATGGCTAGAAGCCGGATATGGGGTTACAGATGAGATATCTACACCCAGGATGGCAACTTTCATTCCTCAAGTGCGCGATCGCATGGTGGTAGACATAGAAACGGTGAAAAGCCGTAAGGATATGTCTGGAGTTGTATTAGTGGATTCTAGGGACAGTGATCGCTATCAAGGTATTACCGAACCCATAGATCCAGTTGCTGGTCATATTCCCGGTGCTATTAACTATCCCTGGAAGGAAGTTACAGACTCAAGAGGTTTCTTGATTTCGTCAAAAGAACAACAAAGTCGTTGGTCAAAGTTGGCAGGAAATAATGAGATTATGGTTTATTGCGGTTCTGGGGTGACTGCCTGTGTTAATTTACTGTCTTTGGAACTAGCTGGCATTCAGGGAGCTAAATTGTATGCAGGAAGTTGGAGTGACTGGTGTTCTTATCTGTGAGAAACCACAAACTAGCCTGAATTTTATGACTTTTATAACCCTAGGAGTTACGCACTGTACAAATTAGCCATAATGTGCATTACACAATTCGGTCGTTTCACGCGCTTTGCATAACCCTAATTCACTCGCTTTCTTGGCTGTCTTAAGTGCTATCAACGGCTGAGGTAACCAAATGTCGTATAGTACTTATGTACGATGCGTAAGTCCTAAGGTAATCTTAGAACGGGAAGAGAGTAAACATATCATTGAGATGAAGAAAGGAGAGTGTAGTTATGTCATTTAGAGTATTTGGAAAAGTTGTTGAAGCTGAAAGTGGTGAAGGGGTATCAAACCTAGTTATATGTGCGACAGATAAAGATTTTTTAGTGGATGATTTCCTTGGTGCTGCCACAACCGACGGAAATGGTTACTTTGAGATTGCCTATGAAGCAAAAGACTTCATGGATCTCCTCTTTGAGCGTAAGCCAGATATATTCCTCCGGGTTGCAAGCCAACAAGGAAGGTTGATACACACGACTGAAGATCGAGTTCGTTATGCTGCCAGTCCGTCCGAGGAGTTCATCATCAAAATTCCTAGGGCACAGCTTCCAGATGAAGTTAAAGACCCCGTCGAAACAGAACGACAGAATTTTACACAACTTCTTCTAGAAAACCCCAACTATTTTGGAACGGTTCCAGCCAGTGATTTCCAGCCGGTCATGCCCATGCAGGGCAACACTAAATACGAGGAGTTGCGTTGTCTTGGCTTCTATCCGGAGTTAGATCAGCTAGAAGCGATTTTCGACGTGAAGCTCCCCTATGGTTACAGTGGGAGGCTTTGCTCAAACGGTTCCTATGAATACGTGCGTTTCTACGTAGACTGGGACGGCGACGGCGATTTCGATGATCCCGAGGAAGATGTCGGCATGGTCAGCGTTAACGTTCACGATATTCCAAATAGCGGGGGTATCTGTCGTGATCGCAGCAAACCTCTGTCATACGCAGTCAAACTCAACATCGATCCGAAAAAGTTTGGCTGTAAAAAACCCAACCTTGTGAAAGTGCGGGCTATCCTCTCATGGAGACTGGAACCAGACCCTGGAATGCCTGACTATCCAGTCATTTGGGGGAATGTTCTGGAGAAGTGGATTCAAATTGAACCTGTCTTGTATAAATTTGGTCATTTCTTGGACGCGATCAACTTCAGCAAAGTGGAGGTTGACCCTGATCTGCTAAATCCTGAAGTCATTGTTTCTCAACTTAAATCGCTGACACCTGAGCAATTGCAGGCGATCTACGAAGATAAAGACGTACCGGAACAACGCTATAAGTTTCAGCAGTTCAAACCACTGGTTGCGCAGATCAAACAACAGCCTGCACTCTTGGCGCAGTACAAGTTAGACCCGGCATACGCCAATATTTTAGAACCTCTCCAAGCCTTGTTAGCAAGCAAGTCGAATACCCGCTATGAGGAACTCCGATGCGTGGGCTTGCTTTACACCCGAGATACCCTCATGGCGACGCTGACAGTTAAGTTGCCCTATGGATATAAAGGAAACTTATGTGATGATGGCAGCCAAGAATACGTCGGCTTCTGGGCTCGCATCTACGACAAGATAGAGCAGCAATGTGTCTGGCGGCACCTAGGGACTGCTAGGGTGAATGTCCACGATATTCCCACAATTCCAGACGAAGGGTTGCAATACGCAGTTTATTTGCCCTACGACTTTTCTGAGTGGAAAAAGCCGTGTAACAATCCTGTTGTTATGCAGATCCGGGCTGTTCTCTCTTGGGATGATCCGCCTACTGACCCTGAGGAGCCGCCAAAGTGGGGGAACATTGTCGATGCACTCATCCAGCTCAAGCCGGAAGATGCGACTATCCCTGGCGACCAAAAACCTTATCTCTGGTCGGTAGGCGATATGGCGGTTCAAAGCATCTCTGGTAACCCCTACACCATTATTGGCAGTGCTCTGGGAGCTGGTTATGCTAACGGGATTAGCCAGGGGGGGGGATTTCTCGCTATAGAAAGCCCCTTCGGTGGAATTGCCGAGATTACGGGTAAAATTGAGGGCGCTCCCGACACAGATACCCCCAACAATCCAAATGATCCTAACAAGCTCCGGTATAAGGTGCAGTACAATAAGGTCGGTTCTGGCACGGGCTGGCACAACATCGATAATCCATTCCGAATCTGGATTGCTATCAATGGTGTACCGTCTGATGATCCCATTGACCTGATTGCAACTGATGGCTACTACAGGTACCAGAAGGATACAGTTTCACCAAATACAGTAGACGTGCAGGGCGACGTGCTTGCTCAGTGGGATACGCGCAAGGCTGAAGGAGATGGGCTGTATCGGCTACGATTATTGCTCTACAAGCCCGGTGCGCCAGCTATCCCAGGGGTTCCAGCTGACCATGTAGCCAGCCGGGAAATTAGGGTGATGGTGGATAATACAGCCCCCTTTGCTGCCATCTCGCTGGATGCCGGACCGTGCACTAAGTTTAAGATCGGCGACAGCTTCACTGGCAAGTTTACGGCTACTGATGCACACATCTGGCGATACAGCCTGTGGGTAGAACCCGGTCCTCCCAGTGCACCCAATCCACCCACGATTGTACCGCCTACCAGTGAGACTTATCCTGCGCTAGGGGATCCTGGTAAAGTCGATGAATCCTTCACAGTCCAGACAACTATCGGAACCTCGACAACTCCCGCAACCACACCTTGTGGTTACGTCATTAGGATAGGAGTCAGGGATCGGACTATTGTCAACAACCACTTCCCAGGACACTACACCTCTACCTCGGTGGGGCTGTGTCTATTGGCAGAGGAAACTTCAGAAAGTTAAATAGACCATAGCCTTAGCCCCTTAAATCCCCCAATTTTTGGGGACTTGAGACAAGTTTCCCCCAGAATTGGGGGGCAAAGGGGGGAGAGCAGGCGATAACGCTTGAGTGCAAGCACTGAAATGCCTTTACGCAATAAAGACAATGGAGAACTAGTTATGACTACTTTTCGGATTAGGGGTTGTAAAATTTAGGGTACAGAAAATCTGTGTCAAGATTCGATCAGCGTAAGTTCTATTGCTGTTTAATGTTTGGGAAATTTGATTATGATTCATACCAATGTCCCTCCTAGACAACCCAATGAGCTACCACAAGCCATCTTTCAGCAGTGGATTCATTCCCACGAGGAGGATGTTACAGGCGTAAGAGTTTACCGTCTTAGTAATTATCAATTTCCTCCATCTAGAGGAAGGAGAGGTTTTGAGATTAAGGACAGTGGAGAGTTCATTGAGTACGGCATCGCTCCTACTGACGGCGTAAGGAAAATAGTAGGACGTTGGCAAGCTGAAGGAAAAAATACGATCAAAGTGTATCTGGAAAATCAAGAACACCAATCCTATAGCTTGAAGATCCTATCTTGTGAGGAGGATATGCTGAGAATTGAGAAATAATCAGACAAGTAACTCCCGGGAGGATAGAGGCTTATTTAGTGGGTAGAATCTTGGTAAATGCTGTCCATAAACTATGCAGAGTAAGTAATTATGAAGAACGAGGGTGAGAAACAAGTTTTAGAAGAATAATTAATTATTAATTATTGAGTTACATCAAACCAGCAGACTCATATAACCGTTTCACCATCGCCATAATTTTAGTTCCATACTCTCCATCTGCTGACCATCTTCCTGATAGTTGATCGACTAATGGTGCTACACCACGAGTAACAAAACGAAACCGTGGATCTACTGTTTCTTGTACCAAGGGTTCTAGGCTGGCGTAGGCTTTTAGGTGTTGAATATGTGCCCTGACACCAATGCGGGGAGTATCAAAAGAAGCAGAATTGGCACCAGTAACTGTACCCAAGCCAGCAAAGTTATTTTGTTCGGGTTTAATATCATCACCAAAGCGTAAAAATCCTGTTTCTACACACATTTGGCAAAAAGCAATATCATAGTTTACCCCTTCGATTGCACCTTCTTCTCGATAAATTTTGGGTAAGTCGGGAAACTGTACTAAAGCACTTTCATTATTATTTTTCAGAAATACCTGTAACTGCACTTCTGAAGTATTACCATGGGACATAATTAGGTCAATTTGACCGGGACAAATAACTAAACTAGAGCGTAAAAGTACTGTTCGAGTTGCTCCGTCCCAGCCCACAGAAATGTTAAATTCCCGCAGGTCAATTGCTTTGACATATACTACTCGGCGATAACTAACACGGCGGATATTGGGGGCTTTTGATAAGTCAATTCGTAAACGATCTACTAAATCAATGGGAATATAAGCATTACCATTTATTAAAATTCCTTGCTCTGGGTAATTTTGCCCGTTAATCTTAATATTAATTACCGGATAAGTCGGTTCCTGAGGAGACGAACCGGGGTCAATGATACGACTCCAAGACGCCAGCCCATCAGCAATTCCTTGGGCAAAATCCCGACGACGATTTTGCAACAAAGAACGGTCTTCGGGATTGCTGAGAAAGCAAACCTCCATTAACAAAGAAGGAATAGCTACCTGACGACAAAATACTAAACTACCCAAACCACTTTCTGTATCCGGTTTTACCCCCCGATCCGGTAATTGGGTAACTCGGCGTAATAGCCCTAATAATAACAATTCACCATGCTTTTTGCGCTCATCATTATTAGCAATGTAAAACACACTTGAACCCCTGATAGCAGGGCTGCTAGCGGCATTAGAATGGATTTCTAGCGCCACATCCCCCCGGCGATCGCGAGCATTTATCCAATTGATAGTTTCCCGGGCACTTAAGTCATCGGGAACCCACAATACCTCAAAACCCTGTCCCCTCAATTCCGTGACAATCAAATCCCGTAGCAAAATCATCTCTCTGGCTTCTGTAGTACCGCCAGCAATTGACCCCGGATCTATCCTTCCCGCTTCTCTTCCTCCGTGAGCTGCTGAAATAAAGATACGCCCCATTTTCAGTATTTCCTCGAATAAAATTAAGTTTGAGACATTTTATATAGCATCCCAACCTTCGGCAACAACAATATAATAGCGATCAGAAATTAGTTGTAAATTCTTGCTTCTTTAACCACTAACCCCTGGGCGCAAGCCTTGCGCCCCTACAGACCTGCAAACTCCAAACCCCTAATTAAATATGCAAATCCCTCGCTTACATCCAGATACCATTGAGGAAGTTAAACAACGGGTTGATATCTACGATGTCATCTCCGAACATGTTGTTTTACGTAAGCGGGGTAAGGATTTTGTCGGTTTATGTCCTTTCCATAATGAGAAAACTGGCAGTTTTACTGTTAGTCAAGGTAAACAACTATACTATTGCTTTGGTTGTCAAGCGGGGGGAAATGCCATTAAGTTCTTGATGGACTTGGAAAAGCGCTCTTTTGCGGAAGTGGTATTAGATTTAGCTCGGCGTTACCAAGTTCCAGTAAAAACACTGGAAGTACAACAATCCCAAGAGTTACAGCGTCAGCTATCTCTACGGGAACAGTTATATGAAGTTTTAGCAGTAACGGCTCAGTTTTATCAACATGCTCTGAAACAATCCCAGGGTGAGCAAGCATTAGAATATCTCCACCACAAACGGCAACTTCCAGAGGGAAGCATTCAGCAGTTCGGTTTGGGTTATGCTCCCCCAGGTTGGGAAACTCTCTACCGCTACTTGCTGGAAAATAAACGCTATCCGGTGCAGTTGGTAGAAAAAGCTGGATTGATTAAGCCGCGTAAGGAAGGGAAAGGTTATTATGATGTGTTTCGCGATCGCTTGATAATTCCTATTCATGACATTATGGGACGGGTAATTGGCTTTGGTGGTAGAACCTTGGGAGATGAACAGCCAAAGTATCTCAATTCCCCGGAAACGGAACTATTTAACAAAGGGAAAACTCTATTTGCGATTGACAAAGCTAAAGGGGAAATTTCCCAGAAGGATCAAGTAGTGGTGGTGGAAGGATATTTTGATGCGATCGCTCTCCATGCTGCTGGTATTAATAATGTTGTTGCTTCCTTGGGTACAGCACTGAGTTTGGAGCAAGTAAGGTTAGTCTTACGTTATACTGAGTCTAAACAATTAATTCTCAATTTTGATGCTGATAAAGCTGGGGTAAATGCTGCTGAACGAGCCATTGGAGAAATTGCTCAACTGGCTTATCAGGGAAATGTACAATTAAAAATCCTCAATATTCCCGATGGTAAAGATGCGGATGAATACTTACACAGCCACACTTCGGAAGATTATCAGCAATTGTTGAAAGATGCTCCGTTATGGCTGGATTGGCAGATTGAGCAAATTATCAAAGATAGGGATTTGAAACAAGCTGCTGATTTTAGTCAGGTGTCGCAGCAACTCGTAAAGTTACTGACAAAAATAGCTAATATCGATACGCGGGAATATTATGTCCGACGCTGTGCGGAAATTTTAAGTCAAGGGGAAGATAGACTTGTACCCTTGCGGGTAGAAAATCTTTTAACTCAGATTACTCCTCATAGGGAAACAGGAATAAGCAGAAAAATTGCTCCCAAAAAAACTGCATCTGCTTCTGAATCTGTTACCACAACTGAACACAGTCTTCTAGAAAAAGCAGAAGCTTTATTATTACTGATTTATTTACACTCTCCGGAACAGCGTCTGAATATTGTTAATGTTTTAGAAGAACAGGATTTACAGTTTAGTCTTTCTCATCATCGCTTTTTATGGCAAAAAATTTTAGAATTTTCAGATAATACAGGCGATGATTTAATTGCTAAAGTACAATATAAATGTTTGGAATTTGCCGAAGATATGGAGTTAATTTCTCATTTATTTTATCTGGATGAGAAGAGTCAGAAAGAAATATTACGTCCTTCCCAAGTTATCCAAGCAGCCACGGCTTGTATGGAAAGGGTAATGCGGGAAAAGCGGTATCGTTATTTTCGGGAACTATGGGAACAAACCGATCCAGAAACCGATCCAAAACGATACCAATCCTATTGTCAAGCATTTTACGCAGAAAAAATGCGGCTACAGGAGTTAGAGAAACAGCGACAATTTTCTATCACTGATTTATTGTAAATAGTAATTTGCACTCACAACCGTAATGCGCGAAATTCCCATTCCCGATTCCCGATTTTGAAAGTTAGGCTTTAGAACGCGGATTAGTATCAGAACCGCGATTTAACAGAAAAAGTCAGGGTTTTCAACACATCAATTCTCACAAATCCACAAGAACAGCTAAATTACCCTTAGGGGTGATTACTATTATGGGAAATTATCACCTTGAGTGTTGTTTCTATATTCAGAATATTTTACTGAATATGGAGACATAACAATGCTAGCAACATCAAGGGTTGTACTAAAAGAAGGTTCCAGAGGGAAAGAAGTATATAATCTGCAAGCAGGATTAAAACAACTTAATTTCTATTCCGGTAAGATTGATTCAATTTTTGGATCGCAGACTAAAATCGCTGTAATCAATTTTCAAAAAGCATATGGGTTGGTTGCTGATGGAATTGTTGGTTCTCAAACCTGGGAAAAATTGGAAGAACAACTAAACCAAAATTTGCCTAAAGATAAATGGCGCAAAATGACAGCAGCAGAGGAAATTGATGAAATTAAATCAATTATTAGTCATCGCATGGGTGTAGTAGCACTCAACCAAGTAACGATGGAAAATTTTATTGGCTATAGCTGTACCAGAAGTTTTTATATTAATGACAGATTTGATGGTTTTCAAACTCTGATGCGAGTTCAGTGTACCCCACCCAGGGGTGCATCCAGCGTCACTAGTTATGACGAAATTCGAGTCATATTTAATCGTTTTGAAGGATATATTGAAGATTTTCAAATTGAGCGAATTTCCCCTGATATTACTCCTAAGATTGAATTGCCTGATTAATAAAATTACCGTAGGGTGTGTTAGGTGCTTCCCTTAAAAATCATTTGTCAGCAAAAATACTTTTCTAAGCGCCTAACGCACCGCTACATAACATGGTGGGTTTCTCTAAAGCCGTAATCCACGCTACTGGCTATAGCGCCACAGTAATAGAAATTAACGAAAATATTGATATATATGTAGGGGCGCTGCGGCTTGCGCCCAAATTCATGATTTGTATCACGAATCAAGGCAAATGGTATAAGGGGTTGATTTTCTCAAAAACACGCTTCGCTAGACTAAGAGTTCAACTCCCGCAAAAAACACGCTTCGCTATACTAATACCAATTTGAAAAAAGAATGCGACACATGGTTGGTAGGGGCGCGGAAACCGCGCCCCTACAATTTGATCTGTGGCAAACATTTTGTGATTTGGTATAAAGGTTTCACTCCCGCAAAAAACACGCTTGGCTATACTAAGGGTTTGATTCCCCCAAAAAACTGTAGCGCTATAGTAAGGGTCTTACCTGGGCAAAAACACGCTTCGCTAGACTAAGAGGTTGATTCCCCCAAAAAACTGTAGCGCTATAGTAAGGGTCTTACCTGGGCAAAAACACGCTTCGCTAGACCAATGGTCTTACCTGGGCAAAAACTATCGCGCTAGACTAAGGGTTTGATTCCCCAAAAAACATGCTTCGCTAGACCAAGGGTCTTACCTGGGCAAAAACTATCGCGCTAGACTAAGGGTTTGATTCCCGCAACAAACACCCTTGGCTATACTAATACCAATTTGAAAAAAGAATGCGACACATGATTAATTCGTAGGGGCGCGGAAACCGCGCCCCTACAGTTGGATCTGTGGCAAACATTTTTTGATTGGGTATAAGGGGTTGATTCCCCCAAAAAACACGCTTCGCTAGACTAAGGGTCTTACCTCGGCAAAAACTATAGCGCTAGACTAAGGGTCTTACCTCGGCAAAAACTATAGCGCTAGACTAAGAGTTCAACTTCCCAAAAAACTATAGCGCTAGAGTAAGGGTCTGACCTCGGCAAAAACTATAGCGCTAGAGTAAGGGTCTGACCTCGGCAAAAAATATAGCGCTATAGTAAGGGGTTGACTTCCCAAAAAACTATAGCGCTACAGTAACGATTTTTCAGATTTATTTGGTTGAGAAAAAACCCAGTTTCTCACCTTTTAAGGACAGAATAAGGTTTCGCGGGTATCCCGTCCTGTAATAGGATTTGTACCTTGAGCTACTTCGCACAATTTTTCCTGCACATCATTACGCAGGTAAACATCGGTAAAATCTGCACCATCAATAATCGCACCATTAAACATGGTGTTAGTACAAAAAGCACCTTCTAATACAGCATTGGTTAAATTTGCTCCACTCAAGCGGACTGATTCTAAATCCGCGAATCTCAGGTCAGCATTGCTAAAATTTACAGCTGTCAAATTTGAAGAAAAGAATCTAACTCCTTGTAAATTGGAATTACTAAAATCGCTTTTACTGAGATTAGCGTGGTCAAAGCTGGAGTCTGTTAAGTCTTGTCCAGAAAAATCGTATCCTATGAGAATACGGTTATTGTAGTTAATAGCCAAAGCACTAGGAGTGAAACCAAAAGCAAGAGCAACACAAATCACTCCGCAAAATAACAGTCTCACTACCTTTACATCCACTGGAAGCCTTAGTTTAAAATTTATCGTCATCTTAGCCAATGGCAAACTCTCCTCCATATAATTATCGCGATATTGGTATCTTAGGAGAAGACCTAGTAGCACAATGGTTACAATCTACAGGTTGGATAATTCTACACCGTCGCTTTTCTTGTCGCTGGGGTGAGATTGATATTATCGCCGAACAAAATTCAGAATTGGCATTTATTGAAGTTAAAACCCGGACTCCTGGCAGTTGGGATACAGGAGGAAGAAGTGCAATCGCTCCTCGCAAACAAGCAAAAATCTTTACCACAGCTAAGATATTTTTATCAAAATATCCCGATAAGGCAGATTATCCGTGCCGATTTGATGTTGCTATTGTTTGCTGTCAGCGTTCATCACCAAAGCTGAAACAACCTCAGACAACTCAACCAGTTTTGGCTACTTCCTCCGTAGCTGAATACCAATTGACACTGCAAGAATATATCCCAGCAGCTTTTGACTCATCAATTGATCAATTTTGATCGGTGTTGGGTAATCAATTACCAATTACCAATTACCCATTACCAATTACCCATTACCAATCATGCTAGAGTTTCTGGACAATAACCCAGTCCTTTTACAAATTGTTGCCGGAAAGCTTCTATTTCTTCCCTTTCTGGGTTCCCGTGAGAGACGATCGCCACTTGATAGCGACGCATTACCTCTACCGGGCTTTGTCCTGTTTCTAAACTCCAAAGTGCCATTTGTACTCGCATGGGGGGATCATAACTAATTCCTAGTTCATTTAAGAAAGCCCGAATATCACCATCTTCTTGGGCAGAAACCGGACTTTTTAGTTTAACCCTAACTACCCACCCGTCAATCTGATGAATGACAGTAACGAATGCAACGGGTATTTCTGGTTTAGCGTGTAAGTGCTGCACTACCCTCAGGGTGAGACTGGCATTTGCCAGATAATACAAATATTCCATGTTGCTGTGTTCGGATCAAAGCCAAGCCTACATTTATATTGTGCTAACCAAAATGTACTCCCCGGTAGGGTAAAAGCCCCCGTTTTCTGATGGGTAAGTTTACCCAAATTTCATATTTTTTTACGTATTACCTATGGGGAGTATGGGAATTCCAAGATAGCATGTAGTTTTACTATTGAAAAGTTAAAGTTTTATAAATAAAAAATTATATTTATAAATAAAAATATTCATTTGCAAATTATCTGAAAATTGGAAACATAAATGCAGGAAAAAATAGCCCCAGCACAGGTTACAGAAGTTGACTTAGACCGTTGTTTATCGGGATACGATTATGAATTACCCCCAGAACAGATTGCTCAAAACCCAGCTTTCCCCAGAGATAGTTCGAGACTACTGGTGGTAAATTCTCTGAGTGTAGGTAAAGATTTATCTCCTTTGCACCATATTTTCCGTGATTTACCCGATATTCTCCAACCCGGTGACTTGCTGATTATGAATAATACTAAAGTTATTCCAGCGCGGTTGTATGGTCGTAAGGCTACTGGTGCGGATATAGAAGTTTTGTTGCTAGAGGAGAGGAAAAATAACTGCTGGTTAGCTTTAGTCAAGCCAGGAAAACGCTTTAAACTAGGAGCAAAAATTACCTTTACTAGTGGGAGTAAAGAGGATGGGGAGAATTTCCGTTTATCTTCCACTTTAACCGCTACAGTTTTGGAAACAGATGCAGCTACAGGGGGACGGATATTACAATTTGATGTCCCCCAAGGAAAGTCTTTACTAGAATTATTAGATGTATTTGGTGAAATACCTCTACCTCCATATATTACCGCTACAGAAGCAACAGACGACCAGTATCAGACTGTTTATGCTCAAACTCCGGGAGCAGTTGCAGCACCAACAGCGGGATTGCACTTTACCCCGGAATTATTAGAACAATTGCGATCGCGGGGAATAAATCAAGCATTTGTGACTCTGCATGTGGGAGTGGGTACATTTCGTCCTGTGGAGGTGGAAGACGTAACTACCCACAAAATGCATGGAGAATGGATTGAAGTTCCCCCTGCAACTGTAGAGCAAATTCGCCAAACTAAGGCATCTGGGGGTCGAATTATTGCGGTAGGGACAACGGTAGTCCGCAGCCTAGAAGCAGCCGCAACCAGCGGAGAATTACAACCATTTTGCGGTAAGACCGATTTGTTTATTTATCCTGGCTACCAATGGCGAGTGGTGGAAGGGATGATCACCAATTTTCACCTACCCCGTTCCAGTTTACTAATGCTGGTAAGCGCTCTCATCGGTCGCCAAAGGTTACTAAATATATACCAAGAAGCGATCGCATCTGGATATCGTTTCTATTCTTTTGGTGATGCAATGTTAATTTTGCCATCAGCTAGGAGTGAGTAAGCGTTGACACATGGTAATTGGTAATTGGTAATGGGTAATGGGTAATGGGTAATTGGTAATTGGTAATTGGTAATTGGTAATTGGTAATTGGTAATGATAAAACCATTTACCAATTACCAGTCTACACAAATACGCTATGAGACAAATCAAACATTATTTTTGTAAATTTTTAATTTTGAATTTCGTGATGGGTAACCTGAACTTAAAAGCATCTAGCAATCAATCTAGGTCTGCCTATCATGTCTCAAAAATATCAACTTGGTAAGTGTTTATTCGGTATTTCTAAATTAGCACTTCTTTGCTCATCTGCTTTTCTGGTATTGATAACGCCAACAATTACTAATTCTTTAGAAACTAAACTCCTAGCACAGAAGATTTCTATCCCCACTCAAGATTTGGAAGCAGCCAGCTTTTTCCAACAGGGAGTTACCCGCTATCAACGCCAAGATTTGCAAGCCGCAGAATATGCCTTTCGCAAAGCTTTGGAACGAGATCCTAACCTGGGAGAAGCACGCAATTATCTGGGTAATATTATGTTGCAACAAAATCGCCCAGATGCAGCGGTGCAAGAGTACGGAGAAGCAATTAGACTCAATCCTAATCTCGGTGAAGCTTACTATAACTTAGGTTTAGCATTACACCAACAAGAACAATTAGAGGCAGCAGTTACCGCTTATCGTCAAGCATTGGTAATTGAGCCGACAATGTCATCTGCTCAGTATAATCTTGGATTAGCATTATATAAACAAGGAAAGGTAGAAAATGCTATAGTCGCTTACCAAGAGGCAATTAATCTTGATAGTGGTAATGCAGATGCCTACTTTAATTTAGCGATCGCTCTGCAAAATCAAGGACAAACCCAGCAAGCTATTAATACCTATCGCCAAGGCTTGCAGCTAGAACCAGAAGACATTGCTGCCTATAATAACATGGCGAGTTTGCTGTCAATGAATGGTCAAACACAAAAAGCAATTGACACTTACCAAGAAGCAATTCGTCGTTTTCCCAACAATCCTGACGCCTATTATAACTTAGGAGTCATTTTATATAAAGCTGGCGACTTCAAGCAAGCTAATGGAGCATTAAAACAGGCTCATAAGCGATACTTGGAACAGGGTGACAAGCAGCAAATTCAGAAAATTGAGCAGATTGTGGAGTATATTGCTTACATTCAACAGCAACCTACACAGCCAGAGAATGCAACTGCAAATAACTCTGAGACTGAAACCCCAGTTAATAATCTTGTAGAAGAGTCTATACCACCTGCTGTTGAAGAGACAGAAACTGAACCAATGATTCAGGAATTTTCTGTAGAACAACAGCTAGATTTACCAGAAATACCACCTGTTTTAGAAGAAAATACTCAGCAGTCTTCAGTTAATTTTGAGAATTGATAAATAGCATCAACAATTTCCCAAATTTTAAAACCTTTATAGGGAGCGTTAATTCGTTTTTACTCGTTTCCAGGCTCAGCCTGGAAATGCATTTGTTGGGGGCTACTGCCTCCATAATTAATGGGAGGCAGAGCCTCCTGAAAATGCATTACAAGGTAAAACCTTGTAACGAGGAAAATGCTGTATCTGTAATGTGGGTAATGCCTGAGGTAATAATTAACTCAGAGAATCAATTAATTTCTCAACTCTTTCTTTAACTTGATCGCGAATTTGACGAAAAGTTTCTATTGTTCCTCCTTCTGGATCTTCTAATTGCCAATCTGCAAATATTTCTCTTTTTACCCAATCTTCAGGTAAATTAACTCCACAACCACACAAAGAAATTACTGCATCGTAATCTTGAGGATTAAATTCATTTAAAGCCTTGGAAGTTTGATTACTAATATCAATACCAATTTCTGACATTACTTGTACAGTAATTGGATCTACATGACTAGCTGACAATCCAGAACTAACAACAGCAATTTTTCCTTCCCCTAAAGTCCGAGCAAAACCTTCTGCCATTTGAGAACGACGAGAATTTTTTTTGCACACAAACATCACTTTTTTCATCTTATTTACACCCTGATATACGACTCTTATTTGATTCTTGTTGACGTAGTCTGCGCTGTGGGCTTACAAAAATCACTACACTTTTATTTCTTCTTCTATGTTCCCCGTTCCCTATTTCCTATTCCCTGTCTCTACGAGTGATTCAGGAATCAAATCGGATTGCTATATTATTTAATATCCCGAAATCCATTAGAAAGCATTCCATAAACTATCACTGCTAATTGGGCACCCAAAATTGGTGCTATCCAATAAACCCAATGATGTTGCCAAATTCCCCCTACTAATGCTGGACCAAATGAACGCGCTGGATTCATACTTGCACCCGTAATTGGTCCCATAAACGCTGCTTCTAAACCCACTGTTAAGCCAATTGCTAACCCTGCAAAACCAATCGGTGCCCGACGATCTAATCCAGAACCAAAAATTACAAACATCAAAATAAAAGTCAGAACAATCTCTAAAACAAACGATTGTATCCAATTACCATTAAGTGGTAGAGTCGCACCTAAATTGGCAACTTTTCCTAAACTCAGTAACAATAAAATTGAAGCTGTTATTGCTCCCAAGGATTGCGCCAAAATATATGGCAAAACTTTCTGTTTCGGGAAAAAACCACTTGTCCAAAAAGCTAGGGTTACCGCTGGGTTGAAATGTGCACCGCTAATATGTCCAATTCCGTAAATTAACGCAGCCACAACCGCTCCAAAGACAAAACTAATACCTAGGTGTGTTATAGCACCATTACTGAGGCTATTCACCATAACTGCACCAGTCCCAGCAAATACCAAGGTAAATGTACCAATTGCTTCTGCTAATGCTTCTCGCCGACATTGTATCAGTGATTTTGATAACTTCACTTGCAACCCTGATTTCTTGGCTGTTTGAGCCATAGGAACGCCTAATATATCAAAAAAAATTGATGTTATTTAATATATCAAAAAAAATTGATGTGTCAAGCAGGAGGGATTACTCCTGTCTCGCTAGAAGATTATCGAATTGAGTGAAACGGGGAAGAGGGAGAAGAGGGGGAAGAGGGGGAAGAGGGGGAAGAGGGGGAAGAGGGGGAAGAGGGGGAAGAGGGGGAAGAGGGGGAAGAGGGG